>NZ_BAABDJ010000023.1:0-807 GCF_039539565.1 Hymenobacter fastidiosus
GGGTGCCGGGCTGCGTGGCAAAGGTCGGGACCACCTTGTCCTCCACGGTCACGGTCGCCGTCGCCGTAGCAGTATTGCCGAAGACATCAGTCACGGTCAGCGTCACCGTATTATTGGCCCCCAGATTGGCGCAGGTAAAGGCGCTGGGCGACACGCTCAGCCCACCGCCGGTCGCGAAGCCGCAGTTGGCGGTGGAGCCGTTATTCACCATGGCCGCCGTGATGGTAACGTTGCCGGTAGCATCGAGCTGCACCGTGACGTTCCGGGCGATGGCCACCGGGGCCAGGGGCCCGCCCGCCGCGGCCAGCAGCACGGCCAGAAACCCGAAGCGGCGGCACACCCGCGGCCGGACAGTGGGGGTTGATTTCATAAAGAAGGGGGGGCGAAAATATGAAGACCTGTTGCCGGCCGACGGGTGCTGCCTACCGGGGTTGTGGGGAGTAAAGGTCCGGGCCCCTGGCATAATATTCAATAAAGTATATACCCCTATTTAGGGGAGGCCCCGGCGGCATGGGGTGCAGGGCTGGTAGCTGCCGCCGCCGTAGTCTCGGGGGCGCCGCCCGCGGCTGAACCCCGGTGGTCATTTCTCCGGCAGCCGGGCCATCCGCCCCGTTTTAGCGCGGATTTCAGGTCGGCGCACGGTTTTGAAGGCAGTAAAAAGGGGAGCGTTACCAGTTAAAGCCTGACAGGCTTTAACTGGTAACGCTCCCCTTTTTATCCGGTAATCAGACGTTAGAACTGGATCGGCTATTTGGTGAGCATCACCCGCCGGGTGTACTGCCGGTCGCCCAGCCGCAGGCGGCAGGT
>NZ_BAABDJ010000024.1:0-86081 GCF_039539565.1 Hymenobacter fastidiosus
GTAGAGGTAGGTGATGTCGCGCCGCTCGGAGGCCAGTAGCCGCCACAGGCGCTGGCCGGGCGTGAGGGAAAAAGGGGGCAGGTCCGCCATGAGGGGAAGAGAGTCGGATTAGTCAGGTACTTAGAGCGGAGCCGGGTGCGGCCGCTAGGCGAGGGTGGCAAAAGCCACTTGGGTCAGGAAGGCTTGAAGGGTGTTTTCGACCCCGTCCCCGGTGATGGCATCGGTGAGCGAGGGCAGGTGCTGGGCGAAGAAGAGCTGCTTGCGCGCCGACTCCAGCAGGGTGCTCACCAGCGCGTGGGGGTAGGGGTAGGCGGGGTTAATTTCCTGCACCACGGTCACGATGCCGGCCGCCAGCTGCTTGTACTCCCGAAACAGTCCCTCCCGGTTGTCGCCGTCCACGTCGCGGGTCAGGTAGGATTTGGATGCCTCGTGCACCACGATGCGGTACAAGGCCGCCTCATCGAGCTGAGTGGTGACCGGGTCGTCCTGGTGGGCCCGGGTGAGAATGCCCAGAATCAGCCGCAGCCGCTCGCGGGCGTCGGGCACGTTGTGGGTGTGAAACCGGATCTGGTAGCGCAGCCAGGCCCAGTGCCAGCTCACGAGGTAAACGAGCAACTTGTGCTTGTTCTCGAAATAGCGGTAGAGCGAGGCCTCGGTGGACTCCATCCGTTGGGCCAGCTTCTTGAAAGTGAACTGCTCGAAGCCGATTTTGTCAATCAGCAGCACGCTTTCGGCCACCAGCCGCCGGCCCAAATCGGTGCCCTGAGGGTCGCGCAGGTAGAGTTTTTCGTTTAAGTCGATGCGGAGGATGTTGTGCATACAAAAGGAAGACTAGTGTGCGTGAAAGGAAACCCCATCCCAAAGGAACGGTTTACCGCGCGTTCGGGTGGCCTCTTCCCCCCGAGTGCGGCGCTATTCGCCCTGGCCCAGCGAGAAAACCCGTTGGCCGTCCATCAAATACAGGTGCTCGGTTTTGATGATGTACAACTGGTTGTCGACCAGGCGGTGCAGCAGGGCCAACACGTCCAGGAACGGCACGGGGGTAAACTTGAGCGTTGAGTCGCCCACCAGGGCATCGGCTGCTACGAAGCGGCAGCGCCAGTGGTCGGTGCAGAACGTCTCGGGGTGGCCGTCGGGGTATACCTTCACCCCGCGGTTCGTGATGAGCTTGAGCTGCATCCGGTGGCCGGTGATGGTTTCGAGCTGGCGGCCTAACTCGGCGGGCTGCTTCCCGTCCCAGCGCAGGAACACGTCCACGCCCACCAGCTGCTGCTGCACGGGGGCCTTGCCGTACAAGGGCGCGGGGCTAACCGTGGGGGCCGGCGTCGCCGCTCCCCGCGCGGGCATGGCCGCCAGCTGCCGCGGCTCCTGGCCGAGGCGCGCAATCACGGCATCCGCGAATTCCACGGTGCTGACTTTCTTCTGGCTGGTTTCGGGGTGGAAGATGTCGGCCGGGTGCAGGCCGTCTTCCAGCGCGCACAGCCAGGCATTGTGGAGGCGGGCCGCCACGTCGTGCTGGCCCAAGTGGCCCAGCATGAGCACCGCAGCCTGCAGCAGCCCCGAGGGATTGGCCACATTCTGGCCCGCAATGTCGGGGGCCGAGCCGTGGATGGCCTCAAACAAGGCCCCGTGGTCGCCCACGTTGGCCGAGCCGGCCAGCCCCACCGAGCCCGTGAGCTGGGCCACCACGTCGGAAATGATGTCGCCGTACAAATTCATCGTCACCACCACGTCGTAGCGCTCGGGCGTGTCGGCCAGCCGCGCCGTGCCGATGTCGATAATCTGGTGGTCCTGCTCGATGTCGGGGTACTCGCGCCCGATTTCCATGAACACCCGGTGAAACAGGCCGTCGGTGAGCTTCATGATGTTGTCCTTGGTCATGCACGTGAGCTTGCGGCGTCCGTGCTGCCGGCAGTACTCGAAGGCGTAGCGCACGATTTTCTCGCAGCCGGGCCGCGACACCAGCTTGAGGCACTGCACCACGTCGGGGGTTTGCTGGTGCTCGATGCCGGCGTACAGGTCCTCCTCGTTTTCGCGGATAATGACCACGTCCAGGTTGGGGTGGCGGGTGGCCACGGCCGGGTGCAGCGAGCGGCAGGGCCGCACGTTGGCGTAGAGGCCCAGGGTTTTGCGCAAGGTCACGTTCAGACTTTTGTAGCCCCCGCCCAGCGGCGTGGTGATGGGGGCCTTAAGCAGCACCCGCGTGCGCCGCAACGACTCCCAGGCGGCCGGATGGATGCCGGAGCTGTAGCCGGCGTGGTATACCTGCTCGCCGACTTCGATGAATTCCGGCTCCAGCGCCGCCCCGGCGGCTTCCAGTATCCGCAGGGTCTGGGTCATGATTTCGGGACCGATGCCGTCGCCGACGGCTACCGTGATGAGGGTTTTGGGCTGCATGAAGGGGGAAGTGTAGTGAAGGAATGACCACGGACCAACCGGGCCCGGTAGTTGCAAATTTAGCCACACTTTTCTAAATAATAGTTTTACTTCTCAAAAAAGAAGTCGGATAATCTATCGCGGAAGCTTTACTAAAAATAATTAGTGGCTGCTGCAACCTTAATATCCCGACTCTGGTATATAATAGTAAAACTACTAATAATGGTAGTTTAACTTAATTTTCATCCACCATGATACAGCTCCCTGTTTTCCGCCCCCGGTTGATAAGGCGGCCGTTCGCTACGCTGCGCCCCATACTCGCGCTCCCGGCGTCGGCCGTGAACAAGGTGCTGGGCCGCGAAAAGGTGCGCGTGCTGCTGGAAACGTTCCGCTCTTACAGCCTGCACCGTTCCCTGATGACGCTCCGCCGGCCATTGGTGCTGCTGCTGCTGGCCGGGGCCACGGCGCTGAGCAGCTGTACCACGGTGCGCCAGGGCGAGGTGGGCGTGAAGCGCACGCTCGGCCGCCTCGACCAGCAAATCGTGGTGTCGGGCCCGAAGGCGTTCAACCCTTTCCTGACGACCATCATCAAGGTGCCCGTCACGACCCAGAACCTGGAAATCCGCTCGAGCCTGCCCTCGAAGGAAGGCTTGTCCATTGCTTCCGACATTTCCATTCTCTACCGCGTGAAGGCCGACCAGGTGCCCAACATCCTGCAAACCACCGGCCTCGCGTACGAGAACATTCTGATTCTACCCGTCTTCCGCTCGGCCGCCGCCGACGTGTGCGCCCGCTACTTCGCCAAGGACATGTACAGCGCCGAGCGCTCGGCGATTGAGAAGGCTATTCTCACGCAGATGAACGGGGTGCTCACCACCCGCGGCTTCGAGATTGAGAACGTGCTGCTCAAGAACATTACCCTGCCCGCCGGCCTGGCCAAGGCCATTGAGGACAAGCTCGAATCGGAGCAGGAGGCTTTGCGCATGGAGTTTCTCAAGCAGCGCGAAACCCGCGACGCCGAGCGCCGCGTGATTGAGGCCGAGGGCCAGAAGCGCATCGCCGTGGTGCGGGCCACGGGCGAGCAGGAAGCCGCCATCATCCAGGCCCAGGGCAAGGCCGAGGCCATGCGCATCGAGGCGCAGGCCGTGCGCTTCACCAACCAGCTCATCCACCGCGACCTGAGCCCGGCCGTGCTCCGGTACAAGTCCATCGAGGCCTTCCGGGAGCTGGCGAAGTCGCAGAACGCGAAAACCATCATTACCGGCGGTGGCAACACGCCTATCGTCAACATGCTGGCCGAATGACCCTACCTGTTTTTTTGCGCACCTCATCCCGGTCGCCGCCCCGGGCGGCCGGACCCCGCCGGTATTCCGGGGCCCCGCCGGCGTGGTGGCTCGGGCTGGCTTTGCTGCTGGGGCTAGCGCAACCGGCGCGGGCGCAGCAGAACCTGTTCAACATCCCGGCCGGCGACCTCACCCCGCGCGGCAAGGTGTTCTACCAGCATCAGACCAACGTGTACGGCCTCGGGGACCTGGAATCGAAAAATCACTTCGTGTACGGGCTGGGCCGGGGCTGGGAAGCAGGCTTGAACGTGCTCAACCTCAAAATGGATTTCCGCAACCGTGGCGACGTGTTCACCGTGAACCGCGACGACCCGGGCCGACCGCTCAAGCCGCTGGTGCAGCTCACGGGGCAGAAGTTTTTCGTGGTCGGTCCCGCGCTTAGTACCAGCCTGGGCACCCAGGTCGGCACCAACCCGCTCCGCTTCGGCGGGGCCCGCCGCCGGCTCACCCACTTCAGCTACAACACCTGGGTGTGGAGCCCGCGGCACCACGTGAAGGTGGTGGCCGGCCCCTACCTCTCCGACCGGGGCACGCTGGGAGCCGGCAACCGGGCCGGAGTGCTGCTGGGAGCCGAATACCCGGTATCGAAAAAGCTGCTGCTCATGGGCGACTTCGTCTCGGGCCGCAACGCCACCAGCGTGTCGGTGCTGGGCATCAACTACCTGGCCACCCGGCGGGTGCAGCTCTGCCTGGGCGTGCTGCTGCCCAACCCCGGCAGCCAAAACCGGGCCGGGGTGGTGTTCGAGCTGAACCTGCTCGGCTACGACGCCGAAGACGATGCCCCGCCCGGCCCGCTCTGAGTGGGCCGCAACTTTCTCTCTTTCATCTCCTAATCCTTCTGCGCCATGTGCCGTTTGCTGCTGTTGCTTTTCGCGTTGCTGCTGCCCGGATTGCCCGCCGTGGCCCAGGACCTGGAACCGGTCCAGAACCGTGCCTTCCAGGTGAAATACGCCGTGCCCCCGCACTGGACCGTGACGCACCAGCGCACCGACTCGGTGGAGGTGCTCCGCTACCACAGCCCCGAGGACGACGCCCGGCTGTGGGTGGGCCAGCTCCGGGGCCGCCACGCCGCGCTGCCGCCCGCCCGCGCCCTGCAGCGGCTGCTGCGCCACCTGGGCGCCACCCGCCACGAAGAGCACCGGGTGTCGTCCCACGGCCTCGACTTTCTGGAGAGCACCGGCACCTGTTTCGTCGGGGGCCGCGAGCTGCGCTACGACGCCCGCGTAACCACCTACCAGGGCCACGTGCTGGTGGTGTACTTCTACGCCACCCCCGCCACCTTTACCACCCAGGCCCCGCTGCTGCACCGGGTACTGGATAGCCTCACGCCGCTTAGGGGCAAGTAAGTGCCCCTAAGCGGCTCGCTTTTTCACTTTTTTTACCACCCTTTTTTCGCGTATCGCCATGAAATCTTTGCTCCTGCTGCTCGCCCTGCTGTTGCCGCTGGGCCTGCGGGCCCAATCCGAACCCGAAATACACTATGAGTCCGTCCACAGTCCCCAGTACCAGCTGCAGTACCAGGTGCCGGCCGGCTGGGACCAGGTGCGCCAGACCAACGACACCATGGTCGCCCTCACCCACTTAAGCCCCGGCCGGGACATGATGCTCTACATCAGCCAGCTGCGCGGGGCCGCCGCCCGCATGACGCCCGATCAGGCCCTCCACCACCTGGCCGAGCAGTTTGGCATCACGGTTAATAAGCAGTTCGCTACCACCTACAACGGCATTCAGTTCCTGGAAACGACCGGTACGGGCAGCCACGACGGCCAGCTGCTGCGCTACGATGCGCTGGCCGCCCGGCACCGGGGCCATGTGCTGCTGGTCTGCGTTTCGGGCACCCCCGACGCCTTTATGACCCACGAACCCTTGGTACAGCACATCCTGCACAGCCTGGCCCCTTACAAGGTGCGCCGGGCGCCCGGCCGCTAGTGCCGGGCTCCCGCCGAACCCGGCCGCCGGTTATCCTTGCTCATTGCATACCCATTTTTTGCGCCTCCCATGATATTGTTCAACCTGCTCACGCTGAGCGCGCAGCACGCGCAAACCGCTACCCACCTGGTGCTAACTGAGCACCTGGCCACGGATGTGTTTCTCGACGAGGCCATCGGTAATCATTGCCTGGCCGCCGACGGCACCATCGGCACCCAGCCCCTGTACCGGGTGCTGTTCCTGACCAAGGCCCTGCTCTACCGTCGCATCGAGCTGTTGCTGCAGGCCCACTTCCCCGGCAATGACTTCCGCATTTATGCCACGCCCGTCACCCACGTCAACGATGCCGAAGCCGACCGGGTGCGCCAGCTCTGCGCCGTTTGATTCGGCCTGCTGAACACAATAGTCTTGTTCCTGAATAGTCTAGGATTTACGCACTTGCGGGAAACGGGGCAGGAATGAGGGGCTTGGCGAGCAGTTAGCGCAAGTAGGGTGCCCACTGCTGTTGGTGCGCCTGATAGATAGTTTGGGCCGTTGGGTTGCTTGCGTCACCATAAAATCAGGCTTTGTCGTAAGTTACCACCAAGTGCGTACGTCCTACAAGGATTACCTTCTGGCTTGGGCACTGAAGTATCCGCCGTCATAGCTGCCTTACCGACCGGGTATTCGGCTGATTTTATTCTACTTATCTATGCTTGCTTATTTGGTAATGAATCGTGCCACGACGTTATTAGCAATAACCGCGCTGCTGACCAGCCTGACTACCCAGGCTCAGCAGAAGTGCCTGCCCGATTCGCTGATCGACTACCTGGACGTGGATTACGTGAAAGTCCCGGCGGGCAATAAGGGCGCTTACACCCGCGTGAGGCACTACACTTCTCCCGAGGGCGGCACCTGGGACCTGTATTATCCCAGCGGACAGCAGCGCTCAGTAGTCACCTACGCCAACTTCCGCAAGGCCCGGATTCAGGGCCTCGTGCAGGATTATTACCCCAGTGGCCTGACCAAGCTGCGCTACGTGGCCGACGACGGCCTGATCGACGGCTACCTGCTCACCTACTACCCCAACGGCACGCTCAAGCGCAAGGACCTCTACGACCACGGCCGGCTGATAAAGGGCCAGTACTTGGGCCCCGATGGCCAGCTGATCGAGCCCCACGTGCCGCTGAAGCAGGACCCTGCGTTTCCCGGCGGCAATGAGGCGCTGATTGCCGCCATCAACCAGCGCGTGGTGTATCCGCCGGATGCGGGGCGCGACGCTGCCGAGGGCCGGGTGCTGGTCCACTTTATCGTGACGGCCCGCGGCGACGTAACCCAGGTGCGGGTGCCCCAGCCCGGCAATGCCCTGCTCGATGCCGCCGCCGTGGCCGCCGTGCGGCAGCTGCCGGCCTTCGAGCCCGGCCGCGTCGACGGGGAGCGGGTGCCCATTGATATGACCGTGCCCATCACGTTCAAGGCTTCGGCCACGCTGAAAACCCTGCGGCGGCTGGGATTGTAGGAGGGAGGCTTAAAAAGCCGGGGCGGCCCCGGATGCGGCACCACGATTCAATGACTCCCTGGCACGAAAGCGGCCAAAGGCCCGCCAGACAGGAGTATTGGCCGGGCAAGCGCAATGGTGAGCTGCCTGTGCTCCTGACTACGGCGCTTAGCGCCCTATTTCCTTGGGGTGCCGCGCGACCAGTGGGCGAAAATGCAGGACCTGATTGCCCGCAAAGACAGGCCCGGTCCGAACGACGTGGCCAGCAAGAACTTGGGCCGCAACTTCTGATTCCCCTTTCAGATTCGTGGATTGAGCTTATTGCTCGCAGGATCAAATAATCTTAACCCAGCTATTTGCTGAAGCCCACTAACGCATAAAAACCGGTCCATCGAGTACCTTAGCAGCCGTAACCAGCGCCATCCGCCGCGAAGAGTGCGGAAATCTGTGATTTATGGACGAGAACATCAAAGCCAAATACCAGCCCGTCATCGGCCTGGAAGTACACGCGCAGCTGCTCACGCGGAGCAAGATGTATTCTTCGGACGAAAACGAATACGGCGCCCTGCCCAACAACAACCTGAGCGTGATTACGCTGGGCCACCCCGGCACGCTGCCCCGGGTGAACCGCACGGCGGTGGAGTTTGCCATGAAGATGGGCCTGGCCACCAACTGCCACATCACCCGCGACAACCTGTTTGCGCGCAAAAACTACTTCTACCCCGACCTGCCCAAGGGCTACCAGATCACCCAGGATAAAACCCCGATCTGCACCGCCGGCCACGTCCCGATCCGGCTGGCCGATGGCTCGGTGAAGGAAATCGGCGTCACGCGCATCCACATGGAAGAGGATGCGGGCAAATCGATGCACCTGGCCGGGGAGGTGGAAACGCTGGTAGACCTGAACCGCGCCGGCGTGCCGCTCATCGAAATCGTGAGTGAGCCCGACATCCGCAACGCCGACGAAGCCTACGCTTACCTGGCCGAAATCAAGAAGCTGGTGGTGTACCTGGGCATCTGCGACGGCAACATGGAGGAAGGTTCCCTGCGCTGCGACGCCAACGTGTCGGTGATGCTGCACGGGGCCGCCCAGTTCGGCGTGAAGGTGGAAGTGAAGAACATGAACTCCTTCCGCAACGTGCAGCGCGCCATCGAGCACGAGATTGAGCGGCAGATTGAGATTCTGGAAGCCGGCGGCACGCTCGACAGCGAAACCCGCGGCTTCGACGCGACCACCGGCACCACCAATGCCCAGCGCAGCAAGGAAACGCTGAACGACTACCGCTACTTCCCCGAGCCCGACCTGCCGCCGCTCATCATCAGCGATGCCTGGCTGCACGAAATTCAGGCGGCCCTGCCGGCGCTGCCCCAGCAGCTCTACGCCCGCTTCACCGGCGAGCTGGGGCTGTCGGACTACGATGCCTCGGTGCTCACCGACCAGAAGGAGGTGGCCCTGTTCTTCGATGAGGTGTCGCGGCTCACGCCCAACGCCAAGGCGGCGGCCAACTGGGTGCAGGGCCCGGTGAAGTCGTATCTGAACGAGCGCGCCATTACCCTGGCCGACTTCCCGCTCACGCCCCGGCACCTGGCCGATATCATCCAGCTCATCGACGAGAACAAAGTGGGCCACTCGGTAGCTTCCAAGCAGCTGTTCCCGTTCCTGCTCGACAACCCGACCCACACCGCCGCCGCCGCCGCCGAAGCCCAGGGCCTGCTTCAGCAGTCGGATGCCGGCGCGCTGGAAGCCATGATTCAGCAGGTGTTGGCCGCCAACCCGGCCAAAGTAGAGGAGTACCGGGCCGGCAAAAAGAGCCTGACGGGCATGTTCATGGGTGAGCTGATGAAGCTCACCGGCGGCAAGGCCGACCCCAAGCTGGCCAACCAGCTGCTGCGCCAGCACCTGGACGCGTAACGCAGTGGTGCCACGACTCAAAGTCGTGGTACCACTATCGTCGCTGATGCCTGCCTGCCGTGCAACGATAGTGGTACCACGACAGGGCCTTCCGGGCTACGGTGCTGATAGTGGGCCCGTTGTCGTGCAACGATAGTGGTACCACGACCAAAAAGTCGTGGCACCACTGCGGGCTTATGGACCCGGCGGGATGCAACCGGCGGGGGAGGCCCCGGGGAAACGTCTGCGTCAGCTATTGTAGCGGCGGGAACCTGCGCCCGGCAGGTTGAGTTGAACCGGGGTGCGGGCCGCCGGATATGTTCCGAATTTGGCAACTTGCCCCTTTGTTTCCTGTCCTTGCCTTATCCTCAACGGTTCGTGAGCCCGTAGCTTGCCCGTCAATTCGAGATGAAACCACGACCTATGAAGAGTCTTTTGCTGATCGGCAGCGTGTTGGCCATGGCCAATGCCTGTAACAAGGGGGCCACCCCAACCACGGCTACTACCACCGGGGCCGGCTATCAGGTGAGCGGGCAGCTCACGAACGCGCCGGCCGGCACCAAGGTGTACCTGGCCGAGCTGGGCGAAACCCAGTTTGTTTCCCGCGATACCGCCACCGTAGACGCTCAGGGCAAGTTCAGCCTGCAGGGCACGACCACCGAGCCCGGTCTCTACCAGGTGAAGCTCAACGATGCCAACCAGGTGCTGCTGGCCCTGGACAACCAGAGCAAGGTGCAGCTGTCCGGCGATGCCAACAAGCTCACCGAGAACTACACCGTGCAGGGTTCCCGGGACTCGGAAGTGTGGCAGCAGCTCAACCGCAGCATGATGCAGTCGAAGCGGCGGATAGCGGCCGTGGAGCAACGCTACGGCCAGAATGCCCAGGCCGGCCGCACCGACTCGCTGCAGCTGCTCAAAGACCAGTACTTCGCCGTGCAGACGGCCGCCGCGGCCGATATCAAGCGGCTGGTGCGGGCCAACCCCGCCTCGGTGGTATCGGCCTTTGCCGTGGGCAACCTGCTGAACCCCGACGAGCAGTTTCCCTTCGTGGACTCGATGGCGACCCAGTTCAAAAAGACGATGCCCGATTCGCGCTACACCAAAGCGCTGGTGGCCCGGCTCGCCCCCTTGCGCGTAACGGCCAAAGGCGCCGTGGCTCCCGAAATCAATTTGCTGGCCCCCGATGGCAAAGCCGTGGCCCTGAGCAGCCTGCGCGGCAAGTACGTGCTGATTGACTTCTGGGCTTCGTGGTGCGGACCCTGCCGCCAGGAAAATCCCAACGTGGTGAAAGCCTATAAACGCTTCAAAAACAAGGGCTTCGAAATCTACAGTGTGTCGTTCGATCAGGACCGGGGCAAGTGGCTCAAGGCCATTCAGGCCGATGGCCTGACCTGGACCCACGTCTCGGACCTGAAAGGCTGGGAAAGCGCCGCCGGCCAGACCTACGGCGTGAAGTCCATCCCCCTGTCCATCCTGCTCGACCCCCAGGGCCGCATCATCGACAAAAACCTGCGCGGCGAGGCCCTGGAAGCCAAGCTGGCGTCGGTGTTGAAGTAGGGGGTTGGTTTTTGGTTGTTGGTTTTTGGTTGTTGGTTCGGCTGTCATCCTGAATGCAGCGAAGGACCTTCCTCTTTGCCACTGGAAGCTTTTTGAAAGGAGAAAAGCCCTTTACCGCCGCAACGGTAAAGGGCTTTTGCATTGATAATGGCTGGTAGGTTGTCCGAGGAAGGTCCTTCATTCCGCTTCGCTGCATTCAGGATGACAGCCGAACCAACAACCAACAACCAACCAACAACCAACAACTAAAAACCAACAACTAAAAACCAACAACCAACAACCAACAACCAACCAGCCCCTAACCCAGAAACATCCGCTGCATGGCCCCCCAGAGGAGCTTTTTGCGACTGTTGTCTTCTTCCAGCAGCTCGATTTCGGCGGCGGGCAGGTAGGCCAGGTCGTTGACCAGCAGCACGGGCTCGTAGAGCTGGGTTTTGTACACGGCCACGTCGAGCAGGTTTTTGCCGAAGCCGATAACCTGCTTGGCGGCCAGCTTCTGGCGCAGGGTGCTCAGCGCCACCGGCAGGGGCGACTCCACGTTGACAATCACCACGTCTTCCACGATCAGGCGGATAGCTTTGAGCAGGTTGTTGAGGAACACGTTTTTGGGCAGGCGCTGAAACCGCACCGGGTCCATGCGAACCAGAATTACCAGGCCCTGGGCGTTGCTGCCGAGCGTGGAGTAGGGCGTTTGCGTCAGGGGCGGAGCCGTGCGCTGGGGCGGGGCGGGAGCCGCTTCCGGCGCGGGCGCCGCGGGCTGAACCGGCGCGGGCGCTGGTACCGCTACGGCGGGTCTGGGCATAAGCCCGGCCAGCAACGACTGCTTGTCCGGTATCGGAATGGCGGTGGGCGGCGGAGCAACTACCGGCGCGGCGGCGGGCGGCGCGGCTTGCGCAGGAGCTGCTGGCGCGGCCGCGAGTGGCGGCGCTGGTTGGGCTGGTACTGGTCTAACAGAAGCTGGCGGCGGGCTGCCGGCCGCGGGAAGATTTACGACCGGGACTACTACCGAAGCAACAACAGCCTCAGTTGTCACCACCGCACCCGTCACCACCGCCGGCGCTGATGCCGTCGTTTCCGGCTCCGTCACCACGTAGAGCGACACGTTGGTGTAGAAATTCTGAAAGAAAGCCAGTGATGCCTGCTCCATGAAGTCAATTAAGAATTAAGAATTAAGAATCAGGAACCGGAAGGAGAGAAGCAAGTCAACCACGGCTCGGGCAGGAGCCGCCGCGGGTGTCAATTCATAGTTCAGCCTTCAGCATTAATTGATGTCGAACAGCGACTTCAGCTCCGTGGCTTCCTGCGGCTTCATGCGGCCGCCCAGCACCAGGCGCAGCTGCCGCCGGCGCAGGGCGCCGTCGTAGAGGCGGATTTCTTCCTCCGTTTCCGCCACCGCTTCCGGCACGTCAATCGGGCGGCCCGACTGGTCCACGGCCACGAAGGTGTAGAAGGCTTCGTTGCTTTTTACCTTGGTGCCGCTGGGAATGTCCTCGGCCCACACGTCGATGTGGACTTCCATGCTGGAGCTGAAGGCACGGGTAACCTGCGACTGGAGCGTGACCACGTTGCCGAGGCGGATAGGGTCGCGGAACGAGACGTTGTCGACGGAGGCCGTAACGACGATGCGGTTGGAGTGGCGCTGGGCCGACACGGCGGCGGCAATGTCCATCAGGTGCATCATGCGGCCGCCCATCAGGTTGTTGAGCGTGTTGGTATCGTTGGGCAGCACCAGCTCGGTCATAATCACGAACGAGTCTTTCACGGGCTTCTG
Organism: Hymenobacter fastidiosus; assembly: GCF_039539565.1. Taxonomy (NCBI): domain Bacteria; kingdom Pseudomonadati; phylum Bacteroidota; class Cytophagia; order Cytophagales; family Hymenobacteraceae; genus Hymenobacter; species Hymenobacter fastidiosus. Next base: position 12,345 of record NZ_BAABDJ010000024.1, read on the forward strand.
TTTACGCATCATGCGGGAAGTTCTTCAGGGGTAAGTGGCGCAAAGATAAGCTCCCGCTGAGCGGGGAATTAAGAATTAAGAATTAGTAATTAAGAATTAGCAGTTGCCCCAGCCGCCTCGGTCAGAGCCGCCGTACCCAATTCTTAATTCTTAATTCTTAATTCTTAATTCTTAATTCTTAATCCCCCACCCCGCCTGGCCCAGCAGCGGCACGAAGCGGAACTCCTCGAACTCCTCGCTCACGAAGCCGGCCTCACTTTCCCGCGTCACCCGCATCATGCGCTGGGTTTGCTCGGTGCCGACCGGAATAACCAGGGCTCCGCCCACCCGCAGCTGCTGGAGCAGGGCGCGCGGAATAGTGGGCGAGCCGGCCGTGACGAGAATCTTATCGAAGGGGGCGTGCGGGGGCAGGCCCACCGAGCCGTCGCCGCAGAACAGGTGGGCCGCCTGGTGCAGCAGGGCCAGCCGGCGGCGGGTGCGCTCAAACAGCACGGGGTTGAACTCGATGCTGCACACGTGGGGCGTGAGCTGGAGCAGCACCGCGCACTGGTAGCCCGAGCCCGTCCCGATTTCCAGCACCCGATCCTGGGGCCGCGGGCTGAGCAGCGCGGTCTGGTAGGCCACGGTGTAGGGCTGGGAGATGGTCTGACCCTCGCCGATGGGGAAGGCCTTATCCTGGTAGGCGTGCTCCTGAAAAGCCGGCTCGAAGAATAAATGGCGCGGCACCGTGGCCAGGGCCATCAGCACCCGCTCGTCGACGATGCCTTTGCGGCGCAGCTCTGCCACGAGGGCGCGGCGCTGGCCGCGGTGCCGGTAGCTGTCAGCGGACATGGGCAGGAAAATGAGGGCGGGCCATAAGCAGGGGGAAGCAGGTCGTCGGCGGTTCCGCTTTATTGGCCTACCTTTGCGGGGCTCTAAAACGGCACCAGCGGCCCGGGAGAGCGACATCTGCCGCGAAACTACGGCTTCGAACCCACAAAACCACCTAGTGCCGGCGTCCGCTGGTCTGCCCCGAACCCTCTTGATTCGCACCGCTCAAAAACTGAAGCTCATTGCCGCCGACTTTCTGGCGGCCCTGCTGGCCTGGATCTGCTTCTTTCTGCTGCGCAAATACCTGCTCAGTGAAATGACGGCGGGCTACCGCTTCACCGAAGGCGCCCTGTTTACCCTCACCGGGGGAGCCATCATGATTGCCGCTTTCTGGCTGGTGCTCTACCTGCTGATCGGCGAGTACCGCGACATCTTCCGCAAATCCCGGCTGTCGGAAATCATCCGCCTGGCCCGCGTATCCATCCTGGGGGCGCTGATTATCTTCTTCGCCTTCCTGCTCGACGACCAGGGCGTGAGCAACTACCGGCTTTACTATAAGACGATTACGGCCTACTTCCTACTGCACTTCTTTATCACCGCCATCCTGCGCACCTGGGCCGTGACCAGCGTGCAGGGCCTGGTGCACGACGGCACGATTTACTTCAATACCCTGCTGGTGGGCTCCAACGCCCTGGCCCACGAAACCTACCACGAGCTGACCCGCACTAGCCGGCACCTGGGCCTGAAGCTGGTGGGCTTTGCCCCGGTCGGCGACACGATAGATACGGCCCTGGCGGCCGCGCTGCCCGCCCACGGCTCCTACAAGCGCCTGCCGGCCCTGATCCGGGCCCTGCACATCGAGCAGATTGTTATTGCCATCGAGCCCAGCGAGCACCGCATGATTCAGGAAATCCTGACGCTGCTGGAAGGCACGCCCACCCGGGTGAGCATCCTGCCCGACCTCTACCAGATGCTGCTGGGCTCGGTGAAGGTGAACCACCTGTTCGGTACGCCCCTCATCGAAATCAAGCACGATCTGCTGCCGCTGTGGCAGGAGGTAACCAAGCGCGGGCTGGATATCGTGGGGTCGTTGCTGTTTCTGCTGCTGGCCTGGCCGGTGTATGCCTTCACGGCCATTATGGTCCGCAACTCGTCGCCGGGGCCCATTTTCTACTCCCAGGACCGGATCGGTAAGCTCGCTCAGCCCTTCCGCATCTACAAGTTCCGCTCGATGTACATCGATGCCGAGCAGCAGGGGCCATCCCTGTCCTCCGACCACGATCCGCGCATCACGCCCTGGGGCCGCTTTATGCGCAAGGTGCGCCTCGATGAGCTGCCCCAGTTCTGGAATGTGGTGAAGGGCGACATGAGCCTGGTAGGCCCGCGCCCCGAGCGGCAGTTCTACATCGACCAGATCGTGAAAGTAGCGCCCCACTACCGCCACCTGCACCGCGTGCGGCCCGGCATCACCAGCCTGGGGCAAGTGAAGTACGGCTACGCCGAAACCGTAGCCCAGATGGTGGAGCGCCTCAAGTTCGACATCCTCTACATCGAAAACATGAGCCTGGCCATGGACTTCCGGGTGATGCTCTACACGCTCAAAATCATCGTGGAAGGAAGAGGGAAGTAATTAATAATGAACAATTAGTAATTAAGAATTAAGAATTGGGTACGGCCATGCTGCCGGTCCAATTCTTAATTCTTAATTCTTAATTCTTAATTGTGCGAAGCACCATGTTCACTGGAATTGTAGAAGCCCTGGGTACCATTGCCGCCGTGCGGACGGAAGGCACCAACCGCCACTTCACCGTGGCCACGCCCTTCGCGGCGGAGCTGCGGATTGACCAGAGCGTAGCCCACGACGGCGTGTGCCTGACGGTGGTAGCCCTGGATGCCGCCGCCGGAACCCACGTGGTGACGGCCATCGACGAGACGCTGCAGAAAACCAACCTGGGCCAGTGGACGCCGGGCCGGCAGGTGAATCTGGAGCGCTGCCTGGCCGCCAACGGCCGCTTCGACGGCCACATCGTGCAGGGCCACGTCGATCTGGCCGCCGTGTGCGAGTCCGTCACGGACCAGAACGGCTCCTGGGTGTTTCGCTTCGGCCACGAGCCCGGCGCGGGCCGCGTGACGGTGGAGAAAGGCTCGATCTGCATCAACGGCACCAGCCTCACCTGCTTCGACAGCACCGATACGGGCTTCGCCGTGGCCATCATTCCCTACACCTACGAGCACACCACCTTCCGCCATCTGACGGCCGGCGACCGGGTGAACCTGGAGTTCGACATCGTGGGCAAGTACGTGGCTAAGCTGCTGGGGAAGTGAGCTGCCGCCTGTAAGTAGGCCGAAGGAATTAGTTTGACTTATCAGCACGTCATGCTCATCTGGCGTCCGCGAAGTTGAAGCATCTCTACCGCTTCGCTGAACGGACCTGATGAAGCGGTAGAGATGCTTCGACAGGCGGACGCCAGATGAAGCATGACGTTTTTTTTATTGCAAAGTAATTTTCACGACCTACTTACCCATGAGCTTTGGAAAGCGTTGGTTTGGAAGGCTAATGGCCCTGCCCATTCTGGTGCTGGGTGCAGTATTCAACGTGCTGGATGCGCAGAATGGCCATGCGGTGCTGAATCAGCTGAATAAGCTGTCGGTTCCGCAGGGTGCCGGGCTGCTGGCATTCCTGGTTGTCGGCTTTCTGCTCTTTACCCGCCGTTTTTACGCGCGCTGGTCATGGCTTACCTGTTGGCTGTTCGTGGTCGTGGCGGTGCTGGTTGATTACCTGGTGTCCGGCCTTTGCCAGCACGGGCTCGATGCCTCCCGCAACCCTGAGGAGGTCGACCTGCTGAATAATGTCGATTTCGTGGTGATTCTGCCGGTAATACTGCTGGCTCTGCTGCTCTGGGGCTGGGCTTTTGACCGGGTGAAGAACAAGGCCGCCAAGAGTGGCTGAATTGAGCGTGCCCGCGCCGAAAACCCGGATGGGTTACTTTCGCCGTTCCGGCCCGGCCGCCAGACCCGGCGCGCCCGGGGCCGTATTCCCTCCGTCACCGCGGTGACCAAACCACCCACCACCACCCAATCCCTTTGGAATGAGCAAAATCAAAGTAGCAAACCCGGTAGTTGAGCTCGATGGCGACGAGATGACGCGCATCATCTGGAAGTTCATCAAGGACAAGCTGATTACCCCGTACCTGGAGCTCGATATCAAATATTACGACCTCGGCATTGAGCACCGCGACGCCACCAACGACCAGGTAACCATCGATTCGGCCCACGCCATCCGCCAGTACGGCGTCGGCATCAAGTGCGCCACCATCACCCCCGACGAGGAGCGGGTGCAGGAGTTCGGCCTGAAGCAGATGTGGAAGTCGCCCAACGGCACCATCCGCAATATCCTGGATGGCACCGTGTTCCGCGAGCCTATCGTGATGAGCAACGTGCCCCGGCTGGTGCCCAACTGGACCGCGCCCATCTGCATCGGCCGCCACGCCTTCGGCGACCAGTACCGCGCCACCGACTTCGTGACCAAGGGTAAGGGCAAGCTTACCATTAGCTTCCAGCCCGAGGACGGTGGCGAGGCGCAGTCGTTTGAGGTCTACAACTTCCAGAGCGACGGCGTGGCCCTGGCCATGTACAACACCGACGAGAGTATCCGCGGTTTCGCTCACGCCTGCTTCAACCAGGCCCTGATGAAGGGCTGGCCGCTGTATCTGAGTACCAAGAACACCATCCTGAAGAAGTACGACGGCCGCTTCAAGGACATCTTCCAGGAAATCTACGAGCAGGACTACCTGGCCAGGTTCAGGGAAGCCGGCATCACCTACGAGCACCGCCTGATCGACGACATGGTGGCCTCGGCGCTGAAGTGGAACGGCAACTTCGTGTGGGCCTGCAAAAACTACGACGGCGACGTGCAGAGCGACACCGTGGCCCAGGGCTTCGGCTCATTGGGCCTGATGACCTCCACGCTGGTGACGCCCGACGGCAAGACCATGGAAGCCGAAGCCGCCCACGGCACCGTGACCCGCCACTACCGCGAGCATCAGAAGGGCAAGCCCACGTCCACGAACCCCATTGCCTCCATCTTCGCCTGGACCCGGGGCCTGGAGTTTCGCGGTATTCTGGACGGCAACCAGGAGCTGATCGGCTTCTGCAAAGCCCTGGAAGCCGTGTGCATCGAAACCGTGGAAAGCGGCCAGATGACCAAGGACCTGGCCGTCTGCATCCACGGCAACCAAGTGGAGCACGGCCGCGACTACCTCTACACCGAGGAATTCCTGGCCGCGCTGGATGAAAACCTGAAAGCCAAGCTGGGCAAGTAAGCCATGTTTCGATTCGATTAAAAGAGGCTCATCCGCACGGCGGATGAGCCTCTTTAGGTTAAATCAGGACGGCAGGCTGCGTGCAGCTGATGCTTCCCTACCGCTTTTGTTGCAGGTAACGTTACGGCTTGGCGTTGTGGCGGTATTTGAAAATCGTCAGCCCGTAACCGCAGTTATAGCGGTTTCGCAACTGGCGCACACTTTTTAACTCTCAAGCTACTGTTTAACAGTAGGTTAATGCCAAAAATTGGATGCACCGTTCACGAAACCGCTATAGCAGGCAACATTAGGGTTCCCGAAACTCGGCACCCGTGTAAGTTTCGGGAAGCAGCGCTATATACGCAATGAACATTCGGGAAGCAAGATGCTTTGGGTATGCTTCCCGAAGGTTTGTCTAGGCGTCGGGTGGGGCAGCGGGGGGGCTGGGTTGTGCAGTGTGTACATAAATCGCCGGGATTTTAATAGCCGCTATGACCCCATACGCCTGCGACCAGCTGCCGGTGTAGCTTCCCTATCCCCAACTGTGGCAATGGCCCGCGGAGAAGGTTGCGGTGGCCTGCCGCGCCACCCTATCCCGTAGCACGTCGGCAGGGCGGGAGCCGTTGCTCGAGAGCAGGACGTATGCCGCTACCAGGAGGTGCCGCCACCCTTGGCCCGGTTTGCTCCCTGCCCAAGTCTACGATAGCCCGGGAGGGGCGGCATATGGGTAGCAAATGCTGCCCTGGTAGAGTAGCAGAGCCCCAGCGGGGCGACACCTGGCGGAAGCAGTGTCGCCCCGCTGGGACTCTGGTAACTCAAAAAAACAGGCTTCTACCGACCTGTCGCCCCGCTGGGGTTACGCCGCAACTTGGGTTGAATACTATGGCAACGACCGCACGCGAGATTCCCCGGCTTCGCTCGGAACGACTATTCTTGTCGCCTTACCCGGCAGCCGGCCACCACCGTTCGGCCCCGCGCTGGTAGAGCGCGGCGCAGCCCCAGGCCAGCAGGCTGCCCAATACGGCCCCGGCTACCACGTCGGAAGGGTAGTGGGCCCCCAGGTAGATGCGGCTGTAGGAAAGCAGCGAGGCCCAGACCAGTGCCAGCCACTTGGCCACCCGGTAGCGCCGGGGCAGCACCCGCCACAGAAACACCACCAGCACGAAGCTGTTGGCCGCGTGCGACGACATGAAGCCGAACTGCCCGCCGCAGCCGTTGGCCAGGTTCAGCACCGCCGACAGCTGCGGATCGTGGCAGGGGCGCAGGCGGGCGAAGAAGGGCTTGAAGAACCGGCTCGAAATACCGTCGGCCAGGGCTACGCTGAGCAGCAGCAGCGGCACCAGCAGCCGGGCCCGCTGCTCAAACAGGTAGCCCAGCGCCAGCAGCACCACCAGGTAGGCCGGAAACCACACGAAGCGCTCCGAGAAGAAAATCATCCACTTGTCCAGCCCGGGCGAGTGGGTGCTGTTGGCGGCCAGCAGCAGCCGGCGGTCCAAGTCTTGCAGCAGCTCAATCAAGACGGGGCGGGCGTTTCGTCGAGCCAATCCACGCCCTTGCGCAGCCAGCTTTGGGTGAGGGCTTCGGGGGTACCGGCGGCGGGCACCTGGTTGTAGTGCCACTCGCAACGCGGCGGCAGACTCATCAGAATGCTTTCGGTGCGGCCCCCGGTTTCGAGGCCGAAGCGCGTGCCCCGATCAATGGCCAGGTTGAACTCGGCGTAGCGGCCCCGGCGCACCAGCTGCCATTTCTCCTCGGCTGCGCCGTAGGGCAGGGCGCGGTTTTGCTGCATCAGGGTGGTGTAGGTGGGCCCGAAAACGTCGCCCACGGCCTGTACGAAGGCGAACAGCTCTTCGGCGGAGCCGTCTTTGCCCACCGTGAGGCGGTCGAAGAAGATGCCGCCCACGCCCCGGGTTTCCTGGCGGTGGGTGATGAAGAAGTAGTCGTCGGCCCAGGCGTGGAAGCGGGCGTAGTAGGCCGGGTTGTGCGCGTCGCAGACGGCCCGGAGCTGCCCATGAAACCAGCGGGCCTGGGCTTCATCCACGTAAATCGGGGTCAGGTCGATGCCCCCGCCGAACCAGGCTTCGCCGTTGCCGGCCTCGAAGTAGCGCACGTTCATGTGCACGATGGGCACGCGCGGGCTGCGCGGGTGCTGCACCACGCTCACGCCGGTGGCAAAGTATTCGGGGTTGGGCATCAGCAGCACTTTGGCGGCCTGCTCGCTCATGGTGCCCGATACGGCCGAGAAGTTCACGCCGCCCTTTTCCAGCACGTCGCCTTCCGTCAGCACCCGGCTGCGGCCGCCGCCGCCGCCGTGGTGTTCCCAGCCGTCTTCCTGAAAGCGGCCCCGGCCATCGGCGGCTTCCAGCTGCCGGCAGAGGCGGTCCTGAAAATCACGCATCCAGGCTTCGACCCGCGCGCGAAAAGGCAGGGCGGCATTGGTGGGCGGGGAGGAAATAGGGGAGGTGGTGGGCATAAATGGAAGAACTACCGAAAAACAACCGGGGCGAAGGGCTGTTCGCCCCGGGCCTGAAAATGAGCTCAGCTCAGCGGATCGGACCACAAAGGTAGTGTCTGGCGGGGGAGGGAGGCAAACTTCAATCCAGCGGCTTTTCCAGCACCACCAGCTCCAGCGGCTGCCGGGGCAGGCCGAAGCGCGGGCCGGTGGGGAAGGGCTCGGTGGCCCCCGTGCGCTGGTAGCCGTGCCGCTCGTACCAGGCCAGCAGCTCGGTCCGCACCGAAATAACCGTGATGCGCAGCCGGAAGCAGTCCTGCCGGCGGGCGTAGTCCTCGGCGGCCCGTAGCAGGTGCTTGCCGAGGCCGTGGGCCTGCAGGGTGGGCGCTACCGACAGCATCCCCAGGTACAGCGCATCGGTCTGCTTATGCAGATAAACCGAGCCGGCCAGGGTTCCGTCTTCAGTCCGGGCGAGCAGGAAAACGGCATCTGCGGCCGCCAGCATTTCCCGGAGCGCGTCGGCATCGGTGCGTTGCCCGCCCAGCAGGTGGGCCTCCGTGGTCCAGCCCTTTTCCGATTCGGGGCCGCGGTAGGCACTGTTGACCAGGGCGGCCAGCTCGGGTACATCGGCCGCGGTGGCGGGCATCAGCGGATGAATCATGGGGCGAAGGTAGGGAGGCAGAGGTTTTTGGTTGCTGGTTTTTTGTTTTTGGTCAACAATCACAACCACGACCAAAAAACCAGCAACCAAAAACGAACAACCAAAAACCAGCAACCAACCGCTACTTTTGCATTTCTCACCCGCCGCTCCTGCATGTCCACGCAAACCACTCCCGCCCCGGAACCTCAGTTTATTGATTCACACGCGGCCGTCGATCCGGACCGGGCTACCCAGCTGCGGGCCTATGAGCTGATGCGCACGGCCGACGAGCTGGCCCGCCTCTACGAAGAAAACAAGGCCGTGACGGCCAAATACGTGCACGCCACGGCCCGGGGCCACGAAGCCATTCAGCTGGCCGCCGCCTTTCACCTGCGGGCCACGGACTTCGCCACGCCCTACTACCGCGACGACGCCATGCTGCTGGGCATCGGCATCACGCCCTACGAGCTGATGCTCCAGCTCATGGCCAAGCGCGACGACCCCTTCTCGGGCGGCCGTACTTACTACAGCCACCCGTCTTTGCGGCGGGCCGGTTTCCCTATTATTCCCCACCAAAGCTCCGCTACCGGCATGCAGGTCATTCCGGCCACCGGCATGGCCCACGGCCTCAAATATTTTGAGTCAATTAATAATGAAGAATTAATAATTAAGAATTCTCAACGTCTGGAATCGACGGACACAGACCACGCGGACGATTCAATTCTTAATTCTTCATTACTAATTACTAATTCACCAGCGGCAAAGCCGCTGGTGCTGTGTTCCATCGGCGACGGGGCGATGACGGAGGGTGAAGTGTCGGAGGCCCTGCAGATGGCCGTGCTCCACCAGCTGCCCATCATCTATCTGGTGCAGGACAACGACTGGGGTATTTCGGCTACCGGCCGCGAGATGCGCGCCATGGACGCCTACGAGTTTGCCGCCGGCTTCAAGGGCCTGCAGCGCCTGCGCGTGAATGGGGCCGACTTCGCCGACTCCTACGCCGGGCTGGCCGCCGCTTTCGAGTACGTGCGCCGCACCCGGGGTCCCATCCTGGTTCACGCCAAGTGTCCGCTGCTGGGCCACCATACCAGCGGCGTGCGCCGCGAGTGGTACCGCGGCGACGATCTGGCCGAACACACCCTCAACGACCCGCTGCCCCGCCTGCACCAGCAGCTGCTCGAGCTGGGCGTGCGCGAGGACGAGCTGGACCAGCTGGGCCAGCAAGCGCGTACCTTGGTGCAGGCCGACTACGAGCGCGCCCTGGCCGCCCCCAATCCCGACCCCGCCACCTTCGCCGACCACGAGTTCGCCCCGCCCGCCGTGACGGAGGAAGCCGGGGAGCGGGCCCCCGCCGGGGCCGACAAGGCCCTGATGGTAGACGCCGCCCTGCACGCCGTCGACGACATTCTGCGCGAGTTTCCCGAGGCTTTATTTTACGGCCAGGACGTGGGTGGCGAGCTGGGCGGGGTGTTCCGCGAGGCGGCGCTGCTGGCCAAAAAGTACGGCGACACCCGCGTGTTCAACACCCCGATTCAGGAGGCCTACATCGTGGGCAGCACGGCCGGCATGAGCGCCGTGGGGGCTAAGGCCATCGTCGAAATCCAGTTTGCCGACTACATCTGGCCGGCCCTGAACCAGCTGGTGGAAGAGCTGTCGAAGTCGTGCTACCTCTCCAACGGGCAGTTTCCGGTGCAGGCCCTGATCCGGGTGCCCATCGGGGCCTACGGCGGGGGCGGGCCCTACCACTCGGGCTCCATCGAAAGCACGCTGCTCACCATCCGGGGCATCAAGGTGGTGTATCCGAGCAACGCGGCCGACATGAAGGGCCTGATGCGCGCCGCCTTCCTCGACCCCAACCCGGTGGTGATGCTGGAGCACAAAGGGCTGTACTGGAGCAAGGTGCCCGGCACCGAAGACGCCAAAACCGTGGAGCCCGCCACCGGCTACGTCATTCCGCTCGGTAAAGCGGCCATTGCCCAGGCCGCCGACCCGGAAAAGCTGCGCCAGGGCGAAACCTGCGCCGTGATAACCTACGGCATGGGCGTGCACTGGGCCAAAACGGCGTCGAAGCAGTTTCCCGGCCAGGTCGAAATCCTGGATCTGCGCACCCTGAACCCGCTCGACTTCGAGGCCGTGCAGGCCGCCGTGCGCCGCCACGGCAAAGCCCTGGTGCTGACGGAGGAGCCCCTGATGAACTCCTTCGCCGAGAGCCTGGCCGGCCGCATTCAGCGCACCTGCTTCCGCCAGCTCGACGCCCCGGTTTTCACCCTGGGCGCTGCCAATCTGCCCGCCATTGCCCTGAACGTGGAGCTGGAAAAGCAGATGCTGCCCAGCGCCGAAAAAGTAGCCGCCGCCCTGGCCGAGCTGCTGGGGTATTAGGTGGTGAGGTGGTGAAATTGTGAAGTGGTGAAATGGTGAGTCTGATGTTCGGCTGGCGCGGTTCTGCGCGGCTTGAACATCAAACTCACCACTTCACCATCTCACCACTTCACCCCTAAAACGGATACCCGATACCGATGTTGAAGGCGGTTTTGTTGTCGCTGAAGCCGAACTGTGAAACCACGAACTTGTTGCCCAGCGCGGTGGGGTCGTAGATTTTGGTGGCTACGTCGAGGCGCAGGATGAGAAACGTAAAGTCGAAGCGCAGGCCGATGCCCGAGCCGACGGCGAACTGCCGGTAGAACTTGCCGACCTCGAACTGCGCCCCGGGGCGCGGGTCCTCGTGCAGGGCCCAGACGTTGCCGAAGTCGGTGAACAGCGCGCCGTTGATAAAGCTGTACAGCGGGAAGCGGTATTCCAGGCTGCCTTCCAGCAGGATGTCGCCGGGTTGTTCGAGGTCGAAGTTCTGCACCGTTTCCCCCCCCACGGTTTTGGTCGAAGCGTACGAGCCCGGCCCCAGGCGGCGGGGCTTCCAGGCCCGGACGCTGGAGCTGCCCCCGGCAAAAACGTACTTGTCGTAGGGAATCACGTAGCGCTGCTGGTAGGTGGTGACCCGGGTGATGGGGTCGACAACCTCCACCGTGCTGGTGGTTAAGGCACTCACAAAGCCCCCGTTCAGCCGATAGACCACGAAGGATTTGGCTGCTACTTTGTAGTAGCGGCGGTAGTCGGCGTTGAGCTTGGTGAAGTTGTAGACGTTCAGCCCCAGCTTATCCTTCAGGTAGCTCTGGTAAAGACCTTTGGTGAGGCCCCCGACCTCCGCGAACAGCCGCAGATACCGGGCGTTGCGGGTTTGGTTGAAATCGTTGGAGTTGTAGAGCGACGTCACGTTGAAGCTCGGGACCAGCTGCCGGGCAAAGCTGCGGATCAGGGGCGAGCCCCGGCGCTCCAGGGCCTTGAGGGAGTCTTCGTAAATGGGGTTGAGATACGGGGTGTTGACCACGCTGAGGTCAATTGGGGTCAGTACGTACTGGTGAAACGCGGAGCGTTGCCAGATATAGTCGTAGGTGGCTTCCAGGTTGGTGCGGGTGTACTCGGGCCGAATGACGTAAGTATAGGCCGCGTTGATCCGGGTGCGCGGATCGAACCGGGTCAGGTAGCGGTTGGCCCGCCAGGGCATCAGGAACTGCGGCAGCACCAGATTGGCATTAGCTCCGATCTGGGTGGTATACACGCTGGTGGTAGTAACCACGCCCTCCACCTGGGTGCTGGTCGACTGCCCCTCAAAACCAGCGCGCACCCCGAATTCCAGCGTTTCCGCCCCTCCGAATACGTTTCGGATCTTGATGCGCTCATTCACGAACGGGCCCGCGAGCTCGGCTACGTAGGTAGCGCCGGCTTCGCTGGTTTCCTGGAATTTCTTGGCTGGCGAGGCGCTAATGACGGCGTCCAGCTGGCGCCGCGTGGTGTCGGGGCCGGCCGGCGCGGTGCGCACCCGGAAGTAGTTCACGGTATTGAAGCGGAACACGTCCAGGTTGCTGAGCTGGCGCTGGGTGAGCTGGGTGCTGGTCAGGCTGTAGGTGTCGCCGGGGCGCACGGTGAGCTTGCGGTCCAGCGTCTTGGGACTGATGCGGTGCTGGTAGGCCAGGTAGTAGACGGAATCCTGCACCAGCGTGTCGCGGGCCTGTTCGAAGCGGGTGACGCCGGCATCGGCAACAAACTGCACGTGCCGGATGGTGTACTGGTAGTGCCGCTCGCCAGGACCGGGATTGGCAATGATGGTGCGCAGCCGCACGGTAGCGGGCGCAAAGCTGGTGTCCGCTTCCAGGGTCACGTACTGCTGGCGGAAATCGTAGTAGCCCTCATTTTTGAGCAGGTTTTCCAGCCGGCTCCGCTCCGTGCCAATGGCTTCCTCGTCGTACTGTTCGCCCACGCGCAGCAGCGAAGCCGGCTGGCTGGCCATTACCCGGCGGGCAATGGCCGAGTCGGGGATGGCGTAATCGAGCTGAGCATACCGGAAGGGCTCGTTCTCGGTGACGCGGTAGGTCACCAGCACGCGCCGGGTGAGGGTCGTGTCGGGCCCACCCAGCAGGCGGCGGAGCGAGAAGCCCCGGTCAGCCACGGTGTCGGTAGCCGTTACCCGGCTGCGGAAGAAGCCCTTCGATTTCAGGAAAATGCCGATCTGCTCCACCGTCTGGCGCGTGAGCGCCGAATCGTAGATGACGGGGGCCTCGCCGATGCGCATGATGGCGTTGCCTTTATCGAGCGTGCGCTGGAGGCGACTGGTGCGTTTTTCGCGCCGCACCAGTAGCCGGCCCACCTGCACCGAGTCGGGCCGGGCGGCCTGCATGCGGGCCGCAAATTCCTGCTGGATGCGGGTACGCTTGGCCTGGAGGCGCGGCTCGTCGTAGAAGGTGCGTCCCAGCTGGTAGATTGCTAGCTTTGGCAGCGGAAAGCTCGTGTTCGGCTGTTGCTGGTAGAGGGCCGCGATGCGCTCGGCATCGGCCTGCTTCACGCCTTCGAGCCGTACCCGGCTGAGCAGCTTCTGTTTGGGTTCCAGCAGTCGTAGCGGCGAGCAGCCTGCCAGCAACAGCAACAGCAGCACCGCCCCGGCCCAGGCCGCGGGCATTCGTACACTAAAAATAGCCCGGCCAAGGGCAGTAGGCAACAGCGAATATGGTTTCAAAAGCAGTAGCGAAATATGTGCACGCGCTGCACCTGAAGAAATACCGGCTGCGGCACGGTGCTTTCCTGGTGGAAGGCGGCAAAAGCGTACAGGAGCTGCTAAGTTCCGCACTTCAAACGGAACGCGTGTTCCTGACGGCTGAGTTCGCGGCAAAAATCCCGCCACTGCCCGCGAATGTACCGGTTGAAATCGTAACGGAAGATGACCTAACCCAGCTCGGCACCCTGGCCAACAACACTACGGCCCTGGCCCTGGCCCGCCTGCCGGCGGAAACCCCGCTGCAGCCGGCCCCCAACCGCCTGCTGCTGGCCCTCGACCAGGTGCGCGACCCCGGCAACCTGGGCACCCTCATCCGCCTGGCCGACTGGTACGGCCTGCACGGGGTGGTGTGCTCCGATACCTGCGCCGACCCCTGGGCGCCCAAAACTATTGCCGCCACCATGGGCTCGTTCACCCGCGTGGCCATCTGGCAGCGCGACCTGCCCGCCTGGCTCGATACGCTGCCCCCGGAGCTACCGCGCTACGGCGCCCACCTCGACGGCGACAACGTGCACCGGCTCTCATTGGCGCCCGGCGGCGTACTCATCATGGGCAGCGAGTCGCACGGGCCGCGGCCGGAGGTGCTGGCCCGCCTTACCCAGCGGCTCTACATTCCCGGGGCCGGCGGGGCCGAAAGCCTGAACGTGGCCGTATCGGCCGCTATTCTGCTCGACAACTTCCACCGGGCGCTGTAGCGGGGGCAGCATACTTCACGGCTTCTCCGCCCGATGAGCGTAAAAAAGCCCGGCAGATGAATTCTGCCGGGCTTTTTCGCTGGGGCCAGGTTGGTTAGATTGAGAAGCCGAAGCTGACGGTCTGACCTTGGGGGCCGCGATTTTCCCTGAACAGCTCGGTCAGGCTGTACTTTACGAACAGGTCGATGCCGCGCACGCCGATGGTGCCTTGCAGGCCGTACTGGAAGTCTTCCAGGTTGTACGAGCCGCGGTCCTTGTCCTTGCGGGTGTTGCCTTCACTTTCGTACTTGATTTTGGTGTGGCTGTTGAGACGGTAGCCGGCGTAGCCCCCGGCTCCCATCCGAAAGGCAGTGTGGCCCTTTTTATCCCTGAAGCTCAGCTGCGCCATCAGGGGCAGGTTGACGCTGGTTACGGCCAGCTTGCTTTTCTCCAGGTTCAGGGTGGGGTCCGGCAGAATATCGGTCCGGGTGTCGGTGGCCGTCAGGCGCCGGTTGTTCTCGAACATATAGTTGTTGAACGCCAGCTCCGGACCCGTAACGAGGTAGAACGGGCTGCCTTTGCCCCCCACCCGGATGTCGTAGCGCCAGTTCAGACTCAGGTAGCGCGAGCCGGTAGGCTTCAGCTCGAAGGGCTGTTCCCGGCCGTTGGCATCTTTCCAGGGGCTGCGGTTGGTGAGCGTGTTCAGGCCCAGGTCGATGCTGAAGTTGCTGTGCACGGCGCGGTTGGCCTCTTCGTCCTTTTTGCGCTTTTTCTCCGCCGTCCGCACCGAGTCGCTGCCGCTTTGGCCAATCTTGATGTTGACGCCTTCGTTGTCGTCCTCATCCACCGTCACCTTGATAAACCGGCCGCTTTTGGTCGTGGACTTGGGGTCTTCGGCCCGCACCGTGATGCGGATTTCCTCGGGGGCGCTGGTGCCGGGGTAGTCTTTGCCGGGATTGAACTCCATCGTCACGGCCTTGTTGCCGGCGTTCCGGCTGGCCGTTTCCGCCTGACTGATGTACTTATCCAGCAGAATCATCAGCGAGTCGAGCTTGTAGGTGCGCAGCTCTTTGAGCTGGGCCTTGTTTTTGGTCACCAGGGTCAGCAGGGCCTGGTTGGGGAGTTTCACCACGATGGTGTCGTCGGCGGTAGGGCGGGAGGCGGCCTGGGTGCGGCAAGGCGCGGCCAGAACTGTCAGCAGCAGGACTGCCAGCAGCGAGGAGAGACGTTTCATGACGAAGGGATTGAAAAACTTAGAGTTGAATGTTTTTGGTAGAGAGCGAGTGGTTCAGCACACTGACTGTAACCGCTGGCAATTCTACCCGGGGCAGGTTTTCGCGGGCTTCGCGCAACGCTGCCGTGCCGGCTTTGCGTAGCAGCCGCCCTACCAGCTTGGGCTGCCGGTCAGACTCGTCCGGCGCGTCCGCCAGGGCTACTGTCCGGGCGGGGCTGCCCCGCCGTACTTCTACTTCAATAGTGCCGGCCGGTGCCGGGGTGACCAGCGCCAGGGTTTCCGGCTTCGGTAGTACTTCCGGGCCATTTTCCAGGGTCACCGGGCGTTCCGGATGCGCCGTGGTGGTCGTGGCTAAGGCCTGGGGTACAACCGGGGCGGCCTGGTTGTCGGCGGTCAGCGGGCGGCGGGGCGCTACCGTAGCGCGGGCCACGGCCCTGTTCGCTACGGTACCGGCCTTGGCCCGCGGCTGGGAAGCAACGTTGGCCTGGTGCGCGGCCAGGCGGGCCGTGGTTTCCGGGGCCGGTGGCGTTTCCACCGTTACTGGCTGTTCAGCCCGATTGGCTTCTGTGGGGTTAGATGGATACGCTTTAGTCGGGGTTGCCTGGGCCACGGAAGATTTTTCGGCAGCTTCGGCGCGGTCGGTCCGTGGTGTAGCCTTCCCGGCCGGGGCACTTGTCGGGGTCGTAGCCAGCGTACCAGTTAGGGTAGCGGAGCCGGGCATCTGCCCCAGCCAGCCCCCACCGGCCACGAGCAGCAGCGCCACCACGGCGGCCGCGGCGTAGAGCCACAGGGCCGGGCGCTTTTTAGCGGGCTGCAGTTCCGCTTCCAGTTGGGCCCAGAGGTAAGTGGGCGGCGCAGGGGCATGGTTCAGGAGCTGGTCCCGAAACAGCTTATCAATATCTTCCGGTTGCATAATATTCTTTCGGTTCGGGGGTGGGAGAGGCGCTTAGGCTGGCGGCCGCGAGGCGGCGCTGCAGCATAGCGCGGGCTTTACTGAGCTGAGATTTGGAAGTGCCTTCCGAAATGCCCAGCATCTCAGCAATTTCGACGTGGGAGAAGCCCTCCAGGGCATAGAGGTTGAAAACGGTGCGGTACCCGGCGGGCAGCTGGGCTAGTACGGCCAGCATATCGGCCGCGTTGAGCTGACTTTCCGCTTCGGGCGGCGTCACGGCCAGCTCAATGTGGGAATCGTCGATGGCCAGGTGCATGGGCTCCTTGCGGCGCAGCTGGCCCAAAGCCTCGTTCACCATGATGCGCCGGATCCAGCCTTCGAAGCTGCCTTCGTGCCGGTACTGATCCAGGGCCCGGAACACTTTGGCAAACCCGCCCAGCATCACTTCCTCGGCGTCTTCGCGGTGGCGCAGATAGCGCAGGCAAACGCCGAACATCATCCCCGAAAACTGCTCGTAGAGCTGTTTCTGGGCACGAACACTGCCTTGGCGGCAGGCAGCGATGAGGTCGGCGTCAGTCACGGAAGTAAGGGTAGAATCGAACGATAGAAGGCGGTTTGGCAGGATAGATACCAAAGACAGGGCGCGGGTTGCCCGGTCCGGAAAAATTAAGCGGAAGGCCACCACGTGGTGCCACGACTTTTTGGGTCGTGGTACCACTATCGTTGTTGCCGTTGCAGCCGTGGCCACAGACGGGCGGGTGGCCCGTTTCGTATCGTGGTACCACTATCGTTGCTGGCGTTGCAGCCGTGGCCAAGATGGGCGGATGGCCCGTTTTGGGTCGTGGTACCACTATCGTTGCTGCCGTTGGAGTAGATAGCAGGATACCGGGAGGCCTGTAGTTAGCGTGGTACCGCTTCGTTGTGGTCGTTGCCGGTCCCGCTCGCTGCCTGCTTCAGCACGGTTTCGTAGGAGTATACCGGGACAACGCGAAGTAGAACTTCGCGGCTCATTACCCGGTTCATCGTCTGCCATCCGTAGCAGGTCGCGAAGGGGAGCTTCGCGTTACCAGGTAGCCGTCCTCTGGCAGTAGCCCGCGCCAAGGCTTGGGCGGGCTACCGCTACCCCTGAATAACCGCTTATCGGGCCAGCAGCAGGTCGTTGGCCTGGCCGTAGTGCTGATAGGCCCCCCAGGTGGAGCCGCGGTGGGCAATCAGGGCCCGGGCCTGGGCAATGGCCCGGCTCAGGGTCGGCGGCGGCTCGGTTTTATGCTCACTGTAGTTGGTGGGCAGGAATACTTCTTTCGTGCTCATCCCCACCAGGGCCTGGGCGTAGAATTCCTGGGCAAACAGCTCCGCCAGCGTATCGTTCACGGGCCAGCCGGTGCCCACGTAATTGCGGACGCCGCGCTCAAAAAACGCCTCGGCAATGCCCGCCAGGTTGCGGTTCAGCTCCTCAGCGGCAGACGTTTTCTGCCGGGTCGTAACCTGGGCCGAGAAGCAGGCGTTGGCAAATACGAGCCGGGGCACGCGCCGGGCCTGAAAAATCTCCCGGGCCGACAGGAAGATCTTTTTGCCGAACACCCAGCCGCCGCAGTCGGGGTGAGTGGCGTCGAAGGTGCCGTGGCCCGCGAAGTGAATCACGTCGAAGTTGCCGTCGAGGATGAGGCCCAGGATTTCCAGCGGGTCGCAGTCGGCGTCGCCGATGCGCTCAACTACGTCCAGCTTCAGGTCCCAGTGCTGCTTGAGGTGGCTCAGGATCTGCACCACCGCCCGGCCTTCGCGCCGGGCCCCGGGCAGCTGCAGCTCGGGCTCGGGGGCGGGGTCGGCCACCACCAGAATCCGCAGGTTCTCGTTGCGCGGCGGCGGCTGGCCCGGGCGGGGCGTGAGCATGGAGCGGAACTGGCGGGTGAGCTGCAGCTGGGGGCCGAAGTATTGCAGCTCGCGCCGCTGGCGGTGGGCAAAGCAGGCCATTTCCCAAGGCAGCCCGGCCGTGTCGCGGTCCAGAATAAAGGTGAGCGGCTCGTTCAGGTGTTCCTGAAAATCGATTGGAAACAGGGCCGTGGTCAGCAGCTGCCCGTAGGTTTCCTGCTCCTCACGCGTCACCGACTCCATCAGCCGGCCCGAAAGACTGCTGGGAAAAAAGGCCTGCACCTTCACCTCCCGCACCGGAATGACGGCCCCATCGACCAGGGCGGAAAACCGGAACTGGTTGCCGGTGCGCTCAATGGTGATGCGGGGGCCGGACTGGATCGGCGGCAGGTCGCGGGGCCGGTTCTCGTCGTCGGCATCCGCCGCTTCGGGAAACGGCGGCCCGCCGGCTAAGGTCCTGGCTATTTCTTCGGCTTCCTGCGTCCGCTCGTACCGCAGCCGCAGGCAGGCGACGGATTGGTCCTGAATCAGCTCCAGCAGTAGTTTGTCCAGGCGCTGGTACTGCCGGCCCTCGTCGTAGGAGCGGGCTACCACAATGAGGGTTTTCAGGGGGTGGCGGTGGGTCCGGGCCGAGTCGGGTTTGGCCGTGAGCACCTCGGCCAGCCCCTCCAGCATGCTCAGCAGGGCTTGCTTCTCACTCATGGTGCCGGCCCGGGTGCCGATGAGAATGGTGGCCACCTCCGTGCAGCCCAGCATCTGAATGGTGCGGGCAATGTTGGTGAACAGGTAATGCAGGTCGTGGTGGGTGAACCGGCCTTCCTCGCCCATGCCCGCCAGCAGCAGGGCTTGGCTGTCGGCGGTGCCACCTTCCGCCGGGGCCGGTATGACGCAGATATGGCCCAGCGTTCCGCTGAGCATGGCATGATCCTGGGCCTCGCTGATCCAATAGTTCAGGGCCCGGTCCATTTCGCGCAGCCGGGTAGCGGGCGGCGCCCCCTGGTAGTGGCCCATTACCAGCACCGGCGCGCTTACCTTCACTACGGGCCGGCACTCGAGCCGGAGC
Organism: Hymenobacter fastidiosus; assembly: GCF_039539565.1. Lineage (NCBI taxonomy): Bacteria > Pseudomonadati > Bacteroidota > Cytophagia > Cytophagales > Hymenobacteraceae > Hymenobacter > Hymenobacter fastidiosus. Next base: position 31,384 of record NZ_BAABDJ010000024.1, read on the forward strand.
GTGAGCGAGTAGGTCGGCCTATTGCCTTTGGTGCGGTTGGGGGAGCGGTTGAGGCTGCGGGCGGGCTGGTCGTCGCCCATGGCGGCGCGCAGCAACGTCTGCCCCATGGCGGTCTGGTTGAGCATCCGGCTGTGGTCAACTGCTTTCCGGGCCGCCCCGCCAGCCGCCTCCTGATTGCTGCGGGCCATTTTTTCCAGGGCCGTGGCCACCAGATCGTCGCCGATGGGGCGGTGCCAGGGGTTGTCGGGGGCCAGGGGCGCGCGGGTGATGACGGGGTGGGTGGGGAGCACCAGCGTGTGACCGAAGGCCAGCAGCTCGCCCACGGCCTCAAGCACCAGGGGATTATCGGCCAGGTTAGCGTGGTTTTCATCCACGAAGTAGGCGGGAATGCCGGGCAGCACGGCCAGGGCATTGGGGACCCGGCCGTCGCCGGCCAGCGTTTCGAAATAGCGAAACTCCCCGGGCGCCACAATGGTAAGCCGGGCCATGGTCCGGTGGTTGCAGCCCACGATGCAGGCCGTACGGGCCGCATCCAGGGGCGGGGCGCTACCAAGCTTTTCCTGGAACTGTCGCCCCCGTTCCAGCAGCCGGGGCTGTACGGCCTCGTTGTTCCAGGTGCCCGCGTGGTAAAGGGAGTGCAGCTCCGCGGGGAGCCGGGCGGGGGCCGGCAACAGCTGGTAGGTGGCGGGAAAGGTGTTGAGAATGCGCAGTACTTCGGGCAGGCTGTTTTTTAAGTCCAGCTTGGCCAGCCAGCGCACTACCTTGTCGGAGCCCGTGAGTAGGGGCACGGTGGCGTAAGTGCCAAAGTTGGGCGTGCCCAGCAGCACCAGCCGCCCCCCGCCCCGGGCCGTCATAGCAGTCCAGAGCTCCGGATGATCCTGAATGAAGCACCGGGCTACCAGCCCGCCCACCGAGTGAGCGACGATATGGACCGGTCGGTTCTGCAGGTGCTGCCGGATATAAGCCGCCAGGCGGGTGGCGGCCTCAGTCAGATCCTGCCGCCAGTCGTAGGCCCAGGGCTCCACGGTGCCGTAGGGCTCCAGCGTCAGCAGCAGCCGCGCGTAGTTCCGGAAATCGGGCGGCCCCACCTGCACCTGGTCCTGGTGGGGCGCCGTGAGGTCCAGCTCATCGATGCCACCGGCAATACGGGCCGGGTTCACCCAGACCGGCTCGATGCCGCCGCCGGGCCTGCGGGCAGTCAGTACCGAGGCCATCATGCCCGGCAGAAACAGGATGTGCGGGCGACTGGAACCGGCCGGCGCGGGAGGCAAGGCGGTGCGGGCCAATTGCTGCAGCTCAGCGAGCTTCTCCTCCCCAAAAAAATCCTGCAGCGCCTGCGCAGTTACTTTCTCCGTTTCTGAGGCGGCTTTCGGCACCCCGGGGTGGGCCAGCCGGGCGCGCAGGGTGGGCCAGTCCAGCAAAGCCGGGTAGGCAGGCGGGAGCTGGCCATTGGCGGAAGGGCGGGCCAGGATCACCGGCCGGGAGCGGGAAAGAGCCATGCAAGTGCAGTTAGGTAGGCAACAAAGGGTAGTCTGGCAACCAGCGAATTGCGGCTAGCAGCAACGCCTGCCCCACCGCAGAAAATCCGGGCGGGGCAGGCGTTGCTGATGGCCAATGACCGACTACCGGGCGGCGGCGGAAGCCTGGCGCCGGGGCCGGCGGGGCGCGGTGGCGGTCAGGGCCTGGAGTAAGGGCAGCTCTTCGGCCGTGGGCGCGCAGTCCAGCGTGGGGTGCTGCACGGGCGAGTGGCGGCTGAAGGCCCGCCGCAGCTGGTCCTGGAACTGGCGGTGGGTGAGGCCGGCACTGGGTTTCTCCAGCAGGCGCAGCGCCCGGGTTGTGAAGGCCCCGCTGCCATTGGTTTCGTAAGCTACTTCCTCGGGCAGACAGGCGGAGAAGTTAACTACCCGCATGGCGGCGCGGCCGGCATCGGCAGGGGCCGGATGATTGCCATTGGCTGGTAAGCTGGCCCGGAACGCCCGGTGCAGGGTATTAAAGTCGGTATCGCTGGCGCGGGCATTCATGAAGCGGGCCCGCTGGTCGACCACAACCGGGGCCGGCGGCGCGCCGAACAGCCGGGCAACGCTGCCCGAGTGGCAGCAGTCGGCGAAGAAAGTGACGCTGACGCCGGCGGGCACCCGCCGGAATACCGTCCGCAGGTCGTCGTCGAGGACGAAGGCCCCGCGGGCATAGTCGTGGGGGCACAGCGCCTCATCCCGGCGGTCATCCTCGTCGCCGCCGCGGCCGGCGTCCTGGAGCTGGGTGCCGTGACCGGAAAACTGCACGACCAGCACGTCGCCCGCCCGGCTCGTAGTCAGCAGGCTGCTGATGCGGTCGAGAATGTTCTGGCGGGTAGCCTCATCTTCGAGCAGGAGCTCGGTTGCGAAGCCCCGGTGCTTTAGGGCGTCGGCCCAGGCGCGGGCGTCGGCCACGCAGCCCTGGAGCGGGGCGGCCGGGTAGTCGTTGATGCCGATGCACAGGGCCCGCTGGCGCGGGTGGCCGTTGGTTGAAGCCGGCTGTGGCCGGGGCGGAGCGGCTTTCTTGGCGGGCTTGGCGGTCGTCTTCGCCATGAATTCGGCCTGCAGCTGAGCCAGCATTACCACCTCTTCGGGCAGCTCAATCGGCTCATGCCAGAGGTCAACCAGCTCCCGGGTTCGGGGGAAGGGCACGATGTCGGTCTGGTCGACGACGCGCCGCAGCACGCTTTCCATGGTGGCCGCGTCCTCGTCGAACCCGCCGTGGGTGGCGCTGGTGCTCGAGCTCCGGCCGCTGGCCTCGGTAGTATTCGACCAGATTACCTCCGTAGCCGGGGCGGCTTGGTGGCCGGTACTCAGCCCCAGGAGCCGGCTGACGTCGGCATCAGCCCGCAGGCAGGTTTCCAGGCCCAGAATGGGCGTTTCGCGACCCGATTCCAGGGCATTGTAGAGCAGGTAGAGCAGCGACTTGCGGTAAAACAGGGAGCAGGTATCGTCCCGCTCCAGCTGGTCGCGCATGGTGAAGAGCGTCAGCTGGTCCACGCCGTGGCCGACGAGGCCCGCCAGGTGCTGCTTGAAGGCGTCGACCCGGATGGCGGGGGCCAGCAGGTGCAGGGTCCGGAAAGACGGTACGCCCAGCTGCAGGGCCGTGGGCAGGAAGTGGGCGTGGAAGATGGAGCCGGCGCTGTGGCCCACGGCGTGCAGGCGCAGGGTGCCGTCGGCTACCTCGGCCGGGTGAGCGGCGCAGAACTGCTGGAGCTTGCGGGCCACGTAGCGGCCCCCGCCATCGGCTTCACTGGCCCATTCGGCGCTGTCCTTCATGTTTTTCCAGATCTGCCCGCCCAGGGGACCCACGGCCCGCTCAATCAGCTGGTCGCTCAGGTCGGTGATGCCCCGACCGGATTCGCGGGCGCGGCTGCCCCGGATGAGGGCCCCCAGCGTGCCGCCCAGGCCGGTTTCCCACACGAAGTACAGGGGATACACGTGGTTGGCCTTCCACCACGGAATGGCCCGCAGCGCCCCGGCCAGCCCCGATTTCTCCGACACCAACCCCCCGTGGGCATACAGCACCAGCTGGAGGGGCCGCCCGGCCTTGCGGGCCGCGCGCAGGGCCTGCTCCAGGTGCTTGTCGAACAGCGCGTCCACGTCGGAGGCCGCCGTGGTGAAGGTGCCGTCGGTGGAAAAGCGGCCCTGGTCGAGGTTGACGACGTGGGCGCGAAGCAGCTGGCGTTGGGCGGCGGTCAGCTCCCCGGGGCCACGGGACTGGAGGGCGCGGGCAGCGGTTTTGCCCGGGACGGGCTCCGTGAGCAGCAGCAGCTGCTGGCGGCTCATGCCTTCTTCGGCGGGCTCGGCCAGGGCTTCGGCTTCCAGGCCGCGGGCCCGGCTGGCAATGGAGATGTAGCTCAGCGTGCGCAGCAATTCCACTACCCGTTCCTCACTCACGGCCGGCTCCGCGAGCAAGGCCCGGGAGCCCAGGTTTTGTTTGATGTGCCGGACTTCCTGGACCGTGGCCTCGTAGCCGATGCTGCTGCCGGGGCAGGTTTTGCCCGACAGCTGGCTGTGGAAGTGCAGCGACTTGGTGGCCAGCTTAAAATGACGCTGCACGTGGGCCACTACGTGCAGGGCGGTGCGGCGCTGGGCTCCGTCGAAGGGGTCGCGGCCCTTGTCGAAGTCGCCGATCATCTCGAACATGAAGGGCCCGGCCAGGCGGTTGCCATTGTGGCCCGAGGAGCTGGCCGGGGCCAGGTTCCAGTTGCGGCCGGTCCAGATGGTGCCATCCGGGGCAATGCTGATGTGCTGGGCAATGTCGGACCAGCCGTTGTGCTGGGTATGATACTGCCACATGGCGTCGATGCTGGCCCGGCCCGCGTACTGCGCCCGGTTGGGCCGCCAGGTATGGTGCATGTGCACGCCCGTAACCCGGCGCGTGAAGGGGAACTGGTCGAGCACGGCAACGAACTCGGCCAAGGTCAGCTGTTTGAAACGACTAGCCATGGGAATAAATGGTTTAGTGACACCCCGCGTTCCGACCGGAACGACATATTAAATATACATAAATGTGTTTATCAAATATTTACTTGAATTGAACGAGGTTGCATAGGTCTTGTAACGGAAAGCAAAAAGCCCCGGCCCCGGAGTTTATTCCGGGGCCGGGGCCGTTCTGAGGCTGTTTTAAAACTGCGTTAGTACTGCCCTATCGACAGCATGACCAGCGTACAGGCCTCTTCGGTCTGAATGCCGCGCTGCTGGGCCAGACGCTCCAGCTCCGCGTTTTCGGTGCCGGGGTTGAAGATGATGCGCTTGGGGTTCAGGTCCAGAATGTAGTCGTACCAGGCGGGCTGATTCTGCGGCCCCACGTAGAGCGTGACGGTATCCACATCAGCGGCGGCGGGCCGGTCGGTGTGAATGGCGAGGCCGGCCACCTGGCCCTTCCGGATGCCGACGGGCACTACCTCGTGGCCGTGCTGCTTAAGCTGGTGCACCGCCCGGAAGGAATAGCGGGCCGGATTGTCGCTGGCCCCGAGAACTAAGGTCTTTTTCATCTTGGTTTGTCGTTTTTGGTTTTTGGTTTTTGGCCCGGTAGGCGGCCGGATCCGCGGACCGGGCCCTGACTGCAGAAACGGGCTACCGGCTTAAACGAATTCCGCGGGCCAAAAACCAAAAACCACCCACCAAAACCTAAAAGCCTGCCAGCACCGCTTCGGCGCACCGCTCCCCATCCATGGCCGCCGATACGATGCCGCCGGCGAAACCGGCCCCCTCACCGCAGGGAAACAGGCCCCGGATTTCGGGGTGCTCCAGCGTGGTCCGGTCGCGGGGAATGCGGACGGGGGCCGAGGTGCGGCTTTCCACGCCCACAATCTGGGCGGCGTTGGTGGCGTAGCCGGGAATCTTGCGGCCGAAGTCGCGGAAGCCCTGGCGCAGGCGGTCGGCGAGGCCGGCGCCCAGCACCTGCTCCATGTTCACCGACACCAACCCCGGCTGGTAGGAGGTTTCGAGCAGCTCCGGCGAGACGGTGCCCTTCAGAAAGTCGCCGAGGCGCTGGGCCGGGGCGCGCTGGGTGTGGCCGGCCAGGGCGCAGGCCCGCTGCTCGATTTCCTGCTGCAGGCGCAGGCCCGCCAGCTCGCCGTGCTGCGCCAGGTCCATATCCTCGAGCTCAACGGCCGTGACGATGCCGGAGTTAGCGAAGCGCGAGTCGCGGCGGCTGGGGCTCATGCCGTTGACCACCACTTCGCCGGAGGCCGTGGCGGCCGGCACGATAAAGCCGCCGGGGCACATGCAGAACGAAAACACGCCCCGCTGCTTGCCCTGCCACTGGGTTTGGTGGACCAGGGCGTAGGAAGCCGCCGGCAGCGGCCCCCGGTCCTGGAGGCGGTACTGGGCCTGGTCGATGAGCTGCTGGGGGTGCTCCACGCGCACGCCCAGGGCAAAGGGCTTGGCCTCGATGCGCACCCCACGGCGGTGCAGCAGCTCGTAGATATCCCGGGCCGAGTGGCCCGTGGCCAGAATTACGGCGTCGGCTTCCAGCGCCTCGCCGGTAGCCGTAACCACGCCGCGCAGGTGGTTGCTGTCCAGAATGAGGTCATCGACCCGCGTGTCGAAGCGCACTTCGCCGCCCGCCGCCCGGATGGTGTCGCGCAGGGCCGCTACCACCGCGGGCAGCTTGTTGGTGCCGATGTGGGGGTGGGCATCGACGAGAATATCGGGGGTGGCCCCGTGCTGGACCAGCAGGCGCAGGATGCGCTGAATGTCGCCGCGCTTGGTGGCGCGGGTGTAGAGCTTGCCGTCGGAATAGGTGCCCGCGCCGCCTTCGCCGAAGCAGTAGTTGGAATCCGGGTTCACCACGTGCTCCTTGTTGAGCGCCGCCAGGTCGCGGCGGCGGGTACGCACGTCCTTGCCGCGTTCCAGCACGATGGGCTTCAGGCCCAGCTCGATGCAGCGCAACGCCGCAAACAAGCCCGCGGGCCCGGCCCCGACGATCAGCACCGTGCGCCGCGCCCGGCTTACATCCGAATACTGAAACCAGGGACCAAACGTGTCGGCCGGGGGCGGGGTGAGCCAGATATCGGCCCGCAGGCGAACCAGGGGCTGGCGGCCGCGGGCGTCGATGGAGCGCTTGCGCAGGTGCACGAAATCGGCCTCGCCGGGCTCCAGGCCCGTGGCCGCCAGCAGGGCGCGGTAGCGGGCAAATTCGTCGTAGGCTACTTCCGGGGGCAGCAGCACTTCTATTTCTCTCTTAGACACAGGGTCGATTGTAGGGTGAAAGGTGTCGAGCCTTTAAACCGGGAATCAGGTTTTGGGGAGGACAAAGATACGGTACCGGTCACACTAACGGAACTGTCATCCTGAGCACAGCGAAGGACCTGCCTCTTCGCCTCTGAAAAATGCACTTCAACGCACAACGCTCTTTACCCTACACGACGATAAAAGACGTGCTCCATTGAAATCAGCTGCTGAACCTGTTTAGGGTTTCGGTTTTTTCGTCGTTTGTCATCCTGAGCACAGCGAAGGACCTGCCTCTTCAGCTACTGACAAGTCTGATTTACTGAGTAAAGCCCTTCTCCAATTGCGCGGAAAAGGGTTTTGCTCAGTGAATGACAATTGCAGTAAACGATGAGGCAGATCCTTCGCAGGCTCAGGATGACAGCCGAAAAAACAGACTGCCAAAAAACGCCGCTTATGCCGGCAGAATCCGCACCGGGCGCTTGTCGGCGTCGATGGCGACGAAGGTGAACAGGCCCGACACGGCTTTGGTGCGCTCGTCGGAATACATCTGCTCCACAAACAGGTCGACGCGCACTTTCAGGCTGGTGTTGCCCACGTGCTCGATGTTGCCGATCAGCTCCACGAGCGTGCCGCCGGGAATGGGGTGGGTGAAATCGACTTTATCCGACGACACGGTCACCATCTTGAGGCGGCTGAAGCGGGTGGCGCAGATGAAGGCCACCTCGTCCATCATGTGCAGCGTCGCGCCACCGAAGAGGGTGTCGTAGTGGTTGGTGGTGTTGGGGAATACCGCTTTGAAGATGCGGGTTTCGGCCTGGGCAATTTTCTCGGCAAGGTCCATGGGGAGCGAAAAAGGGTTTGGGAAAATCAAAAGCCCTGGGCCGGATTCCGGGAAAGCTGTGCGAACGGGAAAAATCGGGGCTACGCCGGGAGGCACGCCGGCCGAAAAGGGCCGCCCGCAGGCCTCGGCACCCGATAAAGGCCTCAGGTCGCGAAGGCACCCTTATCAACTCAGCGGAAGGCAGGTTTCCTGACTTGTACCATTCTCCCCGCCCTTCTCAGGCCGGCCGGGGCCGCCCCAATGGGCTGCGCAGGGAAGAACTATGGGGGTACTTACAGTAGCGCGTCTGTCCGGGATTCGCACCCGGTTCCCTTGGCAGGGCGGTATTACCCGCCCACCTTCCGTCGTCTGAATGGAAATCAAACTAAGAACAACGGCGGCGAAGGTAGCTGTTTTGGCCCGCGCCTCCCCCTTCCGGCGCCCTGCCCGCGCTTTAAGCGCGACATGGAGGCCAGGGGGGCCGAACGGCCGGTGCTTAAAGCGGGTCTGACCCTACTTATGCAGAAGGAGCATTCCGGGACTGCAGCAGCGACGAAGTATCTTGCCTGGGACGTTGTGAGAGGATCTGGTTACCATTGCGGGCGCGCTGCTTCGTCTGGCTCAGCATGACAAGAGTTACTCAGCAATAACGACGGGCTCTTACCCCACCATTCCTAAGTATGCCGGAAACTCCCGCTGCGCCTCATCTGTCGCCGCTGCCCGTCGCCTCGCGCCTGCGCTCCATCATCAGCGGCTCGGTGGGCAACCTGGTGGAGTGGTACGACTGGTACGTGTACTCGGCCTTCGCCCTGTATTTTGCCCCTTCGTTCTTCCCCAAGGGCGACCTCACGGCCCAGCTGCTCAATACGGCGGCCATCTTCGCGGTGGGCTTTCTGATGCGCCCGCTCGGCGGCTGGCTTATGGGCGGGTACGCCGACCGGCACGGCCGCAAAGCCGCTCTGCTGCTGTCGGTGCTGCTGATGTGCGCGGGCTCTCTGCTCATTGCCCTCACGCCCTCGTACCAGAGCATCGGGGTGGCGGCGCCGGTTTTGCTGGTGGTGGCCCGGCTGGCGCAGGGGCTGAGCGTGGGCGGGGAGTACGGCACCTCCGCCACGTATCTGAGCGAAATGGCCGACGCCAGAAACCGGGGCTTCTACTCCAGCTTCCAGTACGTGACCCTCATTGCCGGGCAGCTGCTGGCGTTGCTGGTGCAGCTGGGGTTGCAGCAGGTGCTGAGTCCGGCGCAGATGTACGCCTGGGGCTGGCGGGTGCCCTTCGTGATTGGCGCGGCGGCGGCCGTGTCGGCGCTGTACCTGCGGCGCAGCATGGCCGAAACCGAGGCGTTTGCGCAGCAGACGCTGGCTCCCGGCCGCGCCGAAAAGGGCGCGGGCCAGCTGACCGGGCTGCTGCGCTACCCGCGCGAAGTGCTGACGGTGGTGGGCATGACCCTGGGCGGCACCATTGCCTTTTACACCTTCACCACCTACGCCCAGAAATTTCTGGTGAACACCGCCGGCTTCAGCAAGGCCGGGGCCACGCTGATTTCGTTCGGGGCGCTGGCCGTTACCATCGTGCTCCAGCCGCTGTTCGGGGCACTGTCCGATCGGGTGGGGCGGCGGCCGGTGCTACTGTTTTTCGGGGTGGGCGCCACGCTGGGCACGGTGCCGCTGCTCACGCTGCTGGCCCGCACCCAGGATGGCTGGGCGGCGTTTGGCCTGCTGCTCATCGGGCTGGTTATCGTCAGCGGCTACACCTCCATTAATGCTATTGTGAAGGCCGAGCTGTTCCCGACCCACATCCGGGCCCTGGGCGTGGGGCTGCCCTACGCGCTGACGGTGGCCGTCTTCGGCGGCTCGGCCGAGTACGTAGCCCTGCTGGCCAAGGACCGCGGCGTGGAGGCGTGGTACTACTGGTACGTAACGGCCTGCGCCGCTATTTCGCTGGTCGTGTACCTGCGCATGGCCGACACCAAAAGCACTTCCCGCCTGGACGACGAAAGCCGCGGAAAGCATGTTTAACAGCTCGTCATGCAGAGCGTAAGCGAAGCATCTCGCGTGGCATCGTCAGAGTAGTAATCCTGCGTCAGCGCGCGCGATGCTTCGACCATCGGACGCCAGATGAGCAGGATCGTCCGTCGTGCAACGTGACGACCTGGCCTGGCCGTCTCCTGTTGCAGGAGCGGAAAACAAAAGCCGCGCTTCCGTATTTCAACCTCACACTCACTCTCACTTCCCAACTCCCATGCGAAACCCCGCTGCCAGATTCCTGCTCGCCGCCGCACTGTTGCTCACCGGCCACGCCTACGCCCAGGATAAAAAAATGCCCGAAGACAAATCGAAGCGCCCGAGCCCGCCGGCTACGGCCACGGCCCTGGTGGGTGGCGCCACGGTTACCATCGACTACAGCCGCCCGGCCATGAAAGGCCGCAAGGTGTTCGGCGGGCTGGTGCCCTACAACGCCGTGTGGCGCACGGGGGCCAATGAAGCCACCATCTTCACCGTGGATAAGCCCGTGAAAATTGAAGGCCAGGCGCTGCCCGCCGGCAAATACGCCCTGTTCACCATCCCCGGCGCCACTGAGTGGACCGTTATCTTCAATAAGACCGCCAACCAGTGGGGCGCCTACGAGTACGACCAGAAGCAGGACGCCCTGCGCGTAAAGGTGAAGCCAATGAAAACGGCCGCCCCGGTGGAGCAGTTCAACGTGACGACCGCCAAAGCCGGGACCGTGACGATGGCCTGGGAAAGCACGCAGGCCAGCTTCAAGGTGAGCAAGTAGCCTAAGGATTAGTACAAACCGACCGGCCGCCGCACGTACCCAACGGATACATGCGGCGGCCGGTCGGTTTGTACTGCGTACAGTTACTTCCGCGCTTCTTCCAGAATACTCTCCACCCAGCCCTTGCCCCACTCGGCCAGGTCCTGCTCGGTCCAGAGCTGGGGGTAGAAGATGCGCTTCTGGAACTTGGGAGGCAGGTACTTCTTCCAGTTGGTACCGCCCGTGGCGGCCAGGGCCGTGGGGTCGCGCTCCAGGTAGCGCACCGCCGATTTGTAGTGCATCAGGGGCCAGTTCACGTTCACGTTCACGTCGAGCTGCCTGAGGGCGCGCAGCAGACGCGGGTGCCGGCGGTCGGCTTCGGGCAGGCGCAGCACGGTGCTCCACACGTTTTTGTCGTGGTACGCAGCGGCGTGGCGGGTGAGCTGCTGGCTGTATTTCTCCTCGAACTGAATCAGGGTGAGGGCCTTGGCCCCGGTTTCCTCGATAGTGGCCCCGGCTTTCCAGTAGATGCAGCCCATCAGCTCGTCGTGGGCGGCGGCCTCGCCCAGCAGGCGGCGCTGTTCCTGGTTGAGCAGGTTGTCGAGGGCCGTGCTGGCAATTTCGATCATGCGGTACTGCACGCTCTGAAAGCCCGAGGCCGGCATCAGGGCCATGCGGAACTGCAGAAACTGCTGCTTGTCCATGCCGTCGACCATCACGTCGAACGAGTCGATCAGGTTCTCGAAATAGCGGTTGATGCGGCCCACGCGCAGTACCAGCTCGCCCACGGTGGGCTCGCGCAGGTCCCCGATCTGCTCGTACTCGCACAGGCAAAGCTTGAAGTACAGCTCCGTGATCTGGTGGTACATGATAAAGATCCGCTCGTCGGGAATCTGGGTGAGCGGGCGCTGCAGGCTCAGCAGCGTATCCAGCTCGATATAGTCCCAGTAGTTGACGTAGTCGGCGAAGAACAGGCCTTCGAGGTAGGCGGCCAGATCCTGCCCGTCGGCGGCATATTTCTGCTGCAGGCGGCGCAGCTGGTCGAGGACGGCGGGGGAGAATTCGTCCGGGGTGGGGGACATAAGCGGGTGGCTTAGGACGGGTGAAAGGACGCCGCCCGGGTGGCAACGGCGGCACAAGGAACAAAAAAGCCGCCGGATGTGCCCGCCCCGGGCAACCGCGGACCGGGCCGCGGCATCTGTGAGCGTAGCGGCGCCGCCGGCGCGGCGCCCGCCGGGGAAACTCACGGCAACAGTTGGTTTCCCGGCTGAAACCTCTACTTTTAGCCCGTATTATGGCCGAGAAAAGCAGTATTTTTGATATGATCGGGCCAGTGATGATCGGACCCAGCTCCTCGCACACCGCCGGGGTAGTCCGCATTGCCAGCGCCGCCATCCGCATTCTGGGCTCCCTGCCCACCCATGCCACCGTCACGTTTTACAACTCCTTTGCCCGCACCTACGAGGGGCACGGCTCCGACCGCGCCATCGTGGCCGGCTTGCTGGGCATGGCCACCGACGACAAGCGCATCCGCGACGCCTTCGACCACGCCAAGGCGGCCGGGCTGACCTACGTGTTTCAGAGCGTAGGCAACGCCAGCACCATGCACCCGAACACCATCCGGCTCCAGCTGCGCGACGAGCGCACCGGCCACGCCGTGGAGGTGATCGGGCAGAGCCGGGGTGGGGGCGTGATTCGCATTGTGGAAGTCGACGGCTTTCCGTCCGACTTTTCGGCCTCGCTGCACACGCTCATTATCGATGCCGACGACCGCACCGGCTCCATTGCCTTCATTGCCTCCGTCATTGCCCACGACGACTGCAACATCGCCACCATGTTTGTGAGCCGCAAGGGCCGGAACGACGCGGCCCGGCAGTTCATCGAGATGGACTCGGGCCTGCGGGCCATTACCCTGGAGTACCTGCGCCAGCTCAGCTGGGTGCAGCGCGTGACCTACATTCCGAACATCGACTAAGCGCCTGATACCAAGACAACCCTACCGGCTATGAAACCAACCCGTACTCCGCTTTCCCGCCTGGCTGCCGCCGGGGCCGGCGCCGCCCTGCTGGCGGTGGCTGCGCTGCCCGCCGCGGCCCAGCAAACGCCGCCCGTGCAGCCCCCGGCCGGCAGTCTGCCCGTCGCCGCGCCCGGCGGGCCCTACACCCTGCGCCGCGCCGTCGACGTAGCCCAGCAGAACAACCTGACCGTGCGCCAGCAGCAGCTCACCACCCAGAACACGGACGCCATTCTGCGCCAGAGCCGGGCCGCGCTGCTGCCCTCGGCCAACGCCAACGCCACCCAGAACTGGAACTACGGCACCAGCGTTGACCCGCTCACGTTCCAGTTTCAGGACCAGACCATCCGAACCAACAACTTCTCGGTCAGCTCGCAGCTGACGCTGTTTTCGGGTTTCCAGCTGCGCAACACCATCAAGCGCAACGTCCTGGATTACGAGGCGGGTCTCAACGACATCGAGAAATCCAAGAACGACATTGCCCTGAACGTGGCCTCGTCGTATCTGCAGCTGGTGCTGGCGCAGGAAATCGTGCAGGCCAATCAGGCCCGGGTGAATAGCTCACAACAGCAGGTGAGCCGCACCGAAAAGCTGCTCAAGGCGGGCAGCGTGGCCGAAAGCAACCTGCTCGATGGCCAGGCCCAGCAGGCGTCCGACGAGCTCAACGTGATTACGGCCCAGAACCAGGTTGCCTTTTTTAAGCTCCAGCTGGCCCAGCTGCTGAATCTGAATTCGCCCACCGGCTTCGAAATTGAGGTGCCCGTGCTCGCCGACCCCGACGAGGAAACCGTGCTGATAGGCAACCCCGACGGGACCTACCAGACGGCCCAGGGCCTCATGCCCGAGGTGAAAGCCGCGGAGCTGCGCACGCAAAGCGCCCTGCGCACCGTGGAAATAGCCCGCGGGACCTACTATCCGCGCCTTACGTTTGGCGGGGGGCTCTTCTCGGGGTATTCCTCGTCGCGGGCGACGCCCGTGCTCACCGGCGACTCCACCCTGACGCCGTTCCCGATCTTCGCCATCAACCCTGCCACGGGGAAGCCCGAGATGGTGCCGGGGGTTTTCGCCGGTTTCTACCAGCCCGAAACCCGCCCCCTACCCGATAAATTTATCAAGCAGGTGAGAAGCAACTACGGCAAGCAGCTGCAGTTTACGCTCTCCATCCCGATTCTGAACGGCTTCCAGGCCCGCACCAACGTGCAGCGCTCCGAAATCGGGGTGAAGCAGGCCGAGCTGCGCGCCGAGCAAACCCGCCTCACGCTGCGCCAGAACATCCAGCAGGCCTACGCCGATGCCATTGCCGCCCAGCGCCGCTACTCGGCCGCTAAGCGCCAGACCCAGGCCCTGAGCACGGCCTACCGCAACGCCGAAATCCGCTTCAACAACGGGCTGCTCAACGGCACGGACTTCAACATCGCCAAAAACAACCTCTACGGCGCCGAATCGAGCATGATTCAGGCCAAGTACGAGTTCATCTTCCGCCGCAAGGTGCTGGAATTCTACGAAGGTCGCCCGCTGGATTTGTAGGCCAGCTGCGCTGGTTTGCTCCCCCGCTTTTCGGCACAGACCTCTCCCGCGGCAGAGGTCTGCGCTTATCCTTGCGGTCGGGGCTGCGCATTACTGCCGACTACTTCCTTTATTTGCCCCATCTTTTCGCGTATCCGCCACCCTCTTATTCTCCGGGTTCCTCTTTTCTGAGCATGAAAAACAACCGCTTACTCTACATTCTACTGGCCCTACTGGTACTGCTTCTCGTCGGGTTCTTCGTGGCCAAAAAGCAGGGCTGGGTAGGGCAGCCTACCGGTACGGAGGTTATCGTATCCAAGGCCGCGGCCACGACCATCGTGGAGAAGGTGAGTGCCTCGGGCAAGGTGCAGCCCGAAACCGAAGTGAAAATCTCCCCCGACGTCTCGGGCGAAATCACCGAGCTCTACGTGCAGGAAGGCGACTCGGTGAAGAAAGGCCAGCTGCTGCTGCGCATCCGCCCCGATAACTACCAGGCTATGGTCAACATGCAGTCGGCGACGGTGAATACCCAGCGGGCCAACGTGGGCCAGACCCAGGCCCGCCTGCAGCAGCTGATGGCCAACGCCAAACAAACCGAGCTGGTGTATCGGCGCAACGCCTCGCTCTACAAGCAGAAGGTGATTTCGCAGGCCGACTACGAAGCCAGCCAGGCCGCCTATAATGCTTCGCAGGAAGAAATCAACAGCGCCCGCCAGAGCATCCGCGGGGCCCAGAGCAACGTGGCCAGCGCCCGGGCTTCGCTGGAGGAAGCCCGCCGCAACCTCGACAAAACCACGATTTACGCGCCCGTCAGCGGCACGGTGAGCAAGCTCAACGTGAAGAAAGGCGAGCGGGTGGTAGGCACCTCCCAGATGGCGGGTACCGAAATCATGCGCATCGCCAACCTCAACTCGATGGAAGTGCGGGTGAGCGTAAACGAAAACGACATTATCAACGTCGACCTGGGCGACTCGGTGGAAGTGGAAGTGGACTCCTACGCCAGCAAGGATGAGAAATTCCGCGGCCTGGTGACCAGCATCGCCAACACCGCTAAAGACGCGCTGACGGCCGAGGCCGTAACCGAGTTTGAGGTGCGCATCCGCCTGCTGCCCGACTCGTACCGCCACCTGCAGCGCACGGTGAACGGCCGTACCATCGTCCCGTTCCGCCCCGGCATGACGGCCTCGGTCGACGTAATCACCGACCGCAAAAACAACGTGCTCAGCGTACCGCTGGCCACCGTGACCACCCGGTCCGACAGCACGATGGCCAAAGAGGAGAACAAAGCGAGTGGGCCGCGGGTGGGCCGCGGTTCCTCGGCTCCGAAGGAAGCCGACGACAAGCCCGCCCCGAAACTGGACGTGCAGGAAGTCGTGTTCGTGGTGCGCAACGGCAAGGCCGTGCTGACGCCCGTGAAAACCGGTATCAGCGACTTTGCCAACATCGAAATTCTGAGTGGCCTGCAGGCCGGTGAGCAGGTGGTGAGCGGCCCGTTCCGGGCCGTAGCCAAAACCCTGAAAGACGGCGCGGCCGTGGTGGTAAAAGATGCCAAGAGCATCAACAAAGCCGCCCTGAAAGAAACGGAGGAAGAAGATAAGTAAGTAAACCGGTCGGGGCCAGGAACGAAGTAGTTTGTCCTGCGCGAGGCCGAAAGCCGTATCATAGCCGACAAGCCCTTGACGCTGGTAGCGGTCAGGGGCTTGTCGGTAAAGGAGACTTCGCCCAGTTGAGCGGCCGGATTGCTTCGCTCGCAATGACAGTTTAATTACGTTCCCATTGGAAAAAATAGCCATGCTCGGCGGCGGCTCCTGGGCCACCGCGCTGACCAAGATCCTGTCGGAAAACGGCGCCCGCGTGGGCTGGTGGCAGCGCAACAAGGACGACGTGCAGCACCTGCGCACCACCCGCCACAACCGCCGCTACCTCTCGTCGGTGGCCTTCGACCTGACCCGGGTATTTCCCTCCACTGATCTGGAGGAAGTGGTGAAGGAAGCCGACTGGCTGGTGCTGGCCGTGCCCGCCGCCTTCGTGCAGAGTGCGCTGGACAAGCTGGACCGCGACGCGCTGAAAAACAAGCGCATCATCTCGGCCATCAAGGGTATGATTCCGGGCAAGAACGTGCTGGTGACCGACTACGTGGCCGAGCGGTTCCGCCTGCCGCACACTCAGCTGGGCATCGTGGCCGGACCCTGCCACGCCGAGGAGGTGGCCCTGGAAAAGCAGAGCTACCTCACCATCGGCTCATCCGACCACCAGCTGGCCGAAGACTTCAGCGCCCTGCTGCGCAACCGCTACGTGAAGGCCCACCCCATGGCCGACCTGGACGGCATTGAGTATTTCGCCGTGATGAAGAACATCATCGCCCTGACCTGCGGCATTGCCCACGGCCTGGGCTACGGCGACAACTTCCAGGCCGTGCTGGTGAGCAACGCGGTGCAGGAAATGCGCCGCTTCGTGCACGCCATGAACCCCCAGCCCCGCGACCTGTCGGCCTCCGCTTACCTGGGCGACCTGCTGGTGACGGCCTACTCGCAGTTTTCGCGCAACCGCACCTTCGGCAGCATGATCGGGCGGGGCTACTCCGTGAAGTCGGCGCAGCTGGAGATGAACATGGTGGCCGAGGGCTACTACGCCGTGAAAAGCATCTACGAGCTGAACAAGGAGCTGAAAGTACCCATGCCCATCGCGCAGGCGGCCTACCACATTCTCTACGAAAAGATTTCGCCGGCCGTGGAGCTGGAAATACTGAAGGAGAAGTTTAGATGAGCCGTTCCAAACGTCAAGTAATCAAGTGGACATCTATCCAAAGCCAGGCTGATGCGGACCACTTGATGACGGTATACAGAAGCTTCCACGACAGCTGCATCAGGGAAATAGCGGTGCAGAATCGGGAGTTCGTGGACGAGCGGCAGGCCATGCACGTTGATAACCGCACGCTCGTCCGGCTACTGTTTCAAAGCCGGTTCCCGAAAGATTCAGTGCTGGAAATGCTGTTTGAAGACGTGCTGGATTTCAACTGGGTTCAGGATGCAAGAGGCTCAGATATCACGGCAAGCCTGATATTTCAGGCCGTGTGTCGGTGGCACAATGATGCTTTGCACCGGGCCGAGAATTTAGACTGGAGTCTGGGTGCCGAGGATAGAAATGACTACCGGTGGCTGGTCGCAGAGCAGGCTCGCTGGCGCTTGGTAGAGTCAGGCCTCGGTCCAGCCACTTTGTTGTCAGAACCAGCTGCTTCCGCGTCCTGAAACTCACTATGCCCTGGATTCTGCTCGCCCTGCTCACGGCTTTGTGCCTGGCCCTCTACAACTTCTTCATCAAGCTGGCCGCCGACCAGCTGCCGGCCGCCGTGGGCGCGGTGGTGCTGCAGCTGGTGGCTGCCCTGCTGGGCGGGCTGTGGCTGCTGAAGCTCAGGCTGCAGGGGCAGCCGCTGCCCATCACCAACAAAGGCTTGCTGCTGGCCGCGCTGGCCGGGGTGGGCGTGGGGCTGGCCGAAATCCTGACGTTTGTGGTTTTCAGCCGGGGCGTGCCCTCCTCAGTCGGGACGCCGGTAATTGTGGGCGGCTCGGTACTGCTCACGGCCGTGCTCGGGCTGGTGGTATTGCGCGAGTCGCTCACCCTGCCCCAGGGCCTGGGCCTGCTCTTTATCGTGGTGGGCATTGCGCTGCTGGCCCGCGGACACTAGAATCAGGGCCGGGCTAACGCTGAATAGCCAGCCGGACCTCCGCTGGAGTGGGTGGACCGTAACCGAAAAGAACGTCATGCAGAGCAGAGCATGACGGCCGTTTTTCCTTACGGTCCAACCACTCTAGGACAACGCCGGGACCTTGCTGACCAGGGGGGGCAGGCTGTGGTGCAGCGCCGCCTGCAGCTTGGTATGGTGGCAGGCAATGTACGACTGCAGACTACCGCGCCGGTACACGGAAATGCGCGTATCGGCGGCGTCGGGCGCCGCATCGTGCGGCGGGCAGTACTCGGCCACGGTAAGCTGGCAGTCGTTGCGGAAATCGACGATAACGTGGGCTCCGTGATTAAGCGTGTCTTGCCAGCCTCTGACCCGGGTGGGGTGCAGGCTCAGCAGCAGCGGCAGACAAGCGGTAATCTGCTCGGCCACGGTTTCCTGACAGGTATCGGACAGCGAGCCGACCGCTTGCAGCTGCTGGCGTAATTCAGCTTGCAGCTGCTGGGCAAACGATTCGGCTCGGGGTAAGCGCCTTAAAAGTCTTCTCACGGACAAAACAGAAAGGGAATGAAAGCAGTAAAGATACTTGTTCTGCTGCGGGTCGGGGTATAACTTGCTGAAAACAAGTCAAATAGTGGTAGGCCGCCCTTGGCTTCCTATCACTAGCACATTTCGCGCCGGACACCAGGGCGCCCGTTCTTTTTATCTTCATTTAATTTTTTCGGCGATGAGCATCCTGGGTAATAGCAATTTTGATGACGATGCAGCGGCCGACTTTCTGGCCGATTTCAACGATGGCCCCGGCGAAGTCGCGTTGCTCGAAGCACTGGCCCCGGCCGCTGATGCCGCGGAGGATCAGGAATACCTGGCGGCCGAAGTGGCGGGGCCGGCCCTGGCGGCCGCCGAAATCGTGGCTGCTCTGGCGGATAAGCCCTTCCCAAACTTCCCCGCCGGTTTACTCCAGCAGCTGAAAAAGCTGGACATCAGCGACCTGGAGGAATTGCGGGAGCTGGCCGCGCAGGCCGTCAGGGCCGTAGCCCAGGATTCGGAGCCGCGGGCCCAGGCCGCCGCCGCCAGCACGCTCAACGACTGGATGAATGCTCAGCAGAATCTGCTGGAGCGCCTGTCTTAAGCGCAGGCCCCACCGCTTGGCCCGCGGGTGCGAACACCTCCCCACGGGAGTATAACCCGGCCGAAGCAGGGCGAGGGGAATATTTCTGGAAGCCGTTGCAGGGCGTCAGGAACCTGCGTCAGGCGCCGGTTCACGATGGCGCTGCTGTACTCCTTAAGCAGTATTCAGGTTAGCCCAGGGCAGGTGTGACGTGGGCCGTGAGCCATCGCGGCACCAACTGACGGTCAACGGTATGGCCGCCGATCAGGTAAGTGGCGACAATCTGAAATGGGGCCGGCAGGTCGGCGGAACGGACCCGCCGGCGGTCGGCTACGATATTTTCCTCAACGGGCTGGGCGGGGTGTAGGTCGTCGGCTCCTGCAACGATACGTTATACTCGTCACGCAATGGTTTGCGAAACCGCCGTAGGGAGCGGGGCCTGATTGGCGGATAGTCGGAGCCGTGAAGCAGCTAAACGGTTGGCCCCAGGGCGGTAATGCCAAGCTGCTCCAGCTCTTCCCACACGCGGTGTACCGGCAGGCCCATTACGTTGAAGTAGGAGCCTTCCAGCTTCGTCACGGCCACCATCCCGATCCAGTCCTGCGCCCCGTAGGCGCCGGCTTTATCCAGCGGCTGACAGGTGCGGACGTAAAACCCGATTTCGGCGGGGGAAAGGGCTCGGAAATGCACCTGCGTCCGGTCCGAAAAGACGGTGCGCCGCCCGTCGCCGCTGAGCAGGCACACGCCGGTGTACACGTCGTGGGCGCGGCCCTGCAGGCGGGTGAGCATGGCTATGGCTTCGGCTTCGTCGGCGGGCTTGTTGAGCACGTCGTGGTCGAGGCACACTATCGTATCGGCGGTGAGCAGTACTTCGTCGGGCGCCAGATCGGCGCGGTAGGCGTCGGCTTTGTGGGCGGCCAGGTATTCGGCTACTGCGGCCCGGCGCAGGTGGGGCGGGTAGGTCTCGTCTACTTCCCGCAGGCGAATTTCGTAGCTCAGCCCCAGATCGGTGAGCAGCTGCCGGCGGCGTGGGGAGTTAGACGCCAGAATTAAACGGGGAGTGGAAGACATGGTCGTGGTCGTCGTCGCGGATGGAGGTAAACAGGAAGCCGCCGATGGTTTTGGGGTAGAAGAACGTGGACTTGGGCGGCATCACGGCCCCGGAGTGGCACACGCGCTCTACCTCGTCCATGCTCACTTCGTTCACGATGAAGGCCGCCCGGGCCTCGCCGCGGTCTACGCGGGTGAGGCACTCGGAAAAGGTGCGCACGTAGGCCACCCCCGGCCAGGTCCGCTGGGCATCGGGCCCCACAATGCCCAGGGCTTTTTCCAGCACGAAGAAATGCAGCACCGACAAATCCAGCGCCTTCACCTCGGCCGTGGTGTCCCAGTTGAGCTGGTCGTGCGTTTCGGGGCGGAGACGCAGCTTGTAGGCCTGCCCGCCCAGATACAGCCCAAAGGCCCAGGGCTTGCCGGCAATCAGCTCGGGCAGATCATAGGCGTCGTCCTTGGGCAAAACGGTGAAATACGGCTCCAGCCGGCCCAGAAATTCCTCGTCTGATAAATTGCCGGGCAGCTCCAGCAGCAGCCGGTGCGTCGGCAGAATGCGCAGGTCGTCGGCGGCGGCGTTGGTCAGGTACATCAGGTGGAAGTTCCACGGTTCCCGGCCCGTGGCCTGCGGGTCGGCCGCCTGCCGCGCCTGCCGGTAGGCCAGGGAGCCTTCGTAGCGGTGGTGCCCATCGGCCAGAATGACTTCGCGGGCCGCCAGCAGCTGCTGAAAGCGCCGGATAATAGCCGCATCCTGAATCACGGCCAGCACGTCGCGGGCCCCCTGGTAGTCTTCTTCGGTTTCGTAGAGCGGATCCTGAATGGCTTCGTCCAGGTACCGCTCCAGCGCAAAGTCGTCGTCGCGGTAGAGGCCGTGGGTGGCGCTGGTTTGAAACTGGGTGCGGGCCAGCAGCTCGGCCCGGTCGTCGACGGCGGCGGGCAGGGTGTTTTCGTGGCGCAGCACCACGTTTTCAGCCCAGTCGTACGCCCGGATATGGCACATAAAGCCCTTGCGGCAATATTCGCGGGCGCTGCCGGGCAGGCGGAAATACTGGTAGTAGGCGTAAATACCCGGCAAGTCGTCCTGTTGCAGAATGCCGGTCTGCTGCCATTCGGTGAGCCGCCGCAGGGCTTCTCCGGCAGCATCGGCCCCCCGCGGCACCGACAGATGGATGCTGTTGAGTGGATTGCGGTACAGGGCCTCGCGCTGCTTTTCCGACACCACATCAAACAGCGGCGACACGTACGCATCGATATGCTCACTCAGCCCGGCATTGTAGCGCCAGCCGCGAACGGGTTGAATTTCAGCCACTCTCTTGGAATTCTGAATTATGAATGTTGAATTATGAATTAGAGCGTGTAGACACTTAGCTAAAAGGGCCTTTGAAGCCATCGAAACAGTCATGCTGAGCTTGTCGAAGCATCTCTACCGAACGTTTTGCCGCAAAAAAGCGGTAGAGATGCTTCGACAAGCTCAGCATGACCGCCTTTTTCGTTAAGTGTCCACACGCTCTAGTGGATTGCGACTGTTTCGCCGCTGAATTCTGAAGTGGTGGCCTGCGCCAGCCCTGTTGCTGAAAGCGGAAAGTGGAGCAGGAACATCCAGCTCCGGCCCCGCATTTCAACTCAGAATTCAGAATTCAAAATTCAGAATTATTCAGGGCGCCAGCCGGCTCAGCGCCCAGCTCGTTCCCGCCAGCTCGTACACGATCCGGTCGTGCAGGCGCGAGGGGCGCCCCTGCCAGAACTCCACCCGGTGGGGCCGCAGAATATAGCCGCCCCAGTGTTCGGGTCGGGGTAAGGGCTCCTGGTCGGCAAAGCGGGCGGCCACGTCGTGCTCCCGCTGCTCCAGCTCCTGCCGGCTGCCGATGGGCTGACTCTGGGGCGAGGCCCAGGCCCCAATCTGGCTGCCGCGGGGCCGGCTCTGGAAGTACTCCGTCGACATGTCCTGGGGGGCTTTTTCCACCCGGCCTTCCACGCGCACCTGCCGCTCCAGGCCGGGCCAGAAGAAGGTTAGGGCGGCCAGCGGCTGCGCGGTCAGGTCGTGGCCCTTGCGGCTGTCGTAGTTGGTGTAGAACAAAAAGCCTGCGTCGTCGGGCAACCCTTTCAGCAGCACGATCCGGGCGGAAGGCTGGCCGGTGTCGCTCACCGTGGCCAGCGTCATGGCGGTGGGCTCGTCGAGGTGGGCCTGCAGGGCTTCCTCGAGCCAGGCCCGGAACTGGGGTACGGCCGTGGGGAGTACGTCGGCTTCGGTGAGGGTACGCTGGGCGTAGGTCTGGCGCAGGTCGGCCAAGTGTTGATCAATCATCCTTAGTTTGGGGAAAAAGGCGAAAGGCCGGACGTAAGGTAAGCGCCCGACAAATTTCGCCGCAAGGTAGCATTATGCGGGCAGGGGGGGAAACCTAACTATTGTAGTCTGCCGTAAGGAGAAGTCGGTCCGGGCTGGTAACCGAACCACTCCTTCACTTGTTCCGCAGGCAGCTCCCGGCGGGCTTTCCCGGGCTTCCGGCCGGACCTACCCTCGTTTTCCATCTTTAGCCTTCCCTGTTATGCCCCGGCTCCGCGACGGTAGTTTGCTGATTTCCCAGCCCTTTCTGGGCGACCCCAACTTCGAGCGGACGGTGGTGCTGATGTGCCGGCATTCGGATGAGGAAGGCTCGTTTGGCCTGGTGCTCAACCGCGACTCCAACCTGCACCTGGGCGACGTGCTGGAGCTGCCCGGCGGTGATGCTTGCCCCGCCGCCTGCCTGCCACTGGGCCTGGGGGGGCCCGTGCAGCCCGACACCCTGCACTACCTGCACCACCGCGCCGATATTCCGAATGCCGTGAGCCTGGGACAGGATGTGTACTGGGGCGGCGACTTCGGGGTCGTGCTCGGGCTGCTGCTCAGTGGTGAGCTAGGCCCTGACCAGGTGCGCCTCTACGTGGGCTATTCGGGCTGGACGGCGGGGCAGTTGGCCGCGGAAGTCAAGGAAAATGTTTGGATAGTGCATCCCAATGCTGCCGGGAAAGTATTTACTTTGGATAATGATGCCTTCTGGCGCGCTATACTGCGCGAAAAAGGAGGCCGCTTCCGCGTCCTGTCCAACTATCCCACCGACCCCCGCCTCAACTGATTTTTTCGCCTTCGCGCCTCCACTGCTGGTTTTTTGCCGGCCCTTCTCCCTGCCTTATGCTACCCGAAAATGATAACGCCGCCCCGAACCAGTCCGACCAGCCGGAAGAGTCGCCGATGAGTATTTTAGAGCGCCGACTGGCTGAAATCCAGTCCCGCCAGACCACGGGCGCGGAGCCCGCCGCCGCCGGTGCCGCTGCGTCGGTAGACTCCCCCGCAAGTCCGGCGCCGGCCGCTGAAACGGCTGCCGACCGTGCGGCTACCGCCGACATAACCGAGCGCCCCGCCCAGGGTGCGGCAGTAGCCGCTGGGGAGCCCGCCGGCGCCGGCACCGCCGAAGCTTCTGCCGATGCCACTCCCGCCGCCGGGCCCGTGGAGCGGCCGGAGCCGGTAGCTCAGGTGTCGGACCCGCTGGCCCGGGCCGAAGATCATTATGGCAGTCATAACCCGGGCGTAGAAAGTGCTCATGCTGCTGTTGCCGATCTACCGCCCGTGGCTTCAATCCCGGAGCCGGCGACGCCGCCCGCCGGCGCGACGGAGTCTGCGCCGGTGGCTCCGGCCCATAAAGCAGTACCCACGCCCGAGCCGGAAGCCCTGATCGGGGCCGATGCGCCGGAGCCTTCTCAGCCGGAAGGGGTAGCGCCGGCCGCTGTTTTTGCGCTGGAATCTGCGCAGGATATTGAAAATGCCCCGGTAGCGGTGGCGTCGCTGCCCACTTCCGCGAATGCCTCGGCTACCGAAGCAGCTGCGGAGGCCGCGGCCTTGTCGCCGTCCGAGGATGAGGAAGAGTACGTGTCCGAAACGCCGGCTCCGGACTTTGCTCAGCTTGACCTGCCCAGCCAGGCCAGCCACCTGCTCACGCTGCTGCGCCGGGCCGATGCCCGCCAGAACCGTAAGCAGATCTTCGACCTGCACCGGCAGTACGAAACCGCTATCGGCACCGACCGGACCGCGGCCCGCCAGCGCTTCACGGAGCAGGGCGGCGAAGGCGACGATTTCGCCTACGCTGGTCCGGCCGGTCATCCCGAGCTGACCAAAGCCCTCCACGAATTCCGGGAGAGCCGCGTCCGCGACGCGAAAGCGGAAGACGAGCAGCGCGCCAAGAACCTTACCCATAAGCAATACCTGCTTTCCCAGCTCCGCCAGCTGATTGAGTCGGCCGAAACCAGGGACAGCTCGGTGCGCATTAAAGCCCTGCAAACCGACTGGAAAGCCACGGGTGCCGTGCCTCAGAAAGACGCCCAGGAGCTGTGGAACAGCTACCACGCGCTGCTGGACATGTACTACAACAACCGGGGCCTGTTCTTCGAAATGAAGGAGCTGGACCGGCGGCGCAACCTCGAAGCCAAGGAAGTGCTGGTGCAGCGGGCAGAAGCTCTGAATCAGCAGCCCAGCATCAATAAAGCGTTGCAGGAGCTGCGGCAGCTGCACGAGGACTGGAAGCACATCGGCCCCGTGCCCAACGAGCAGCGTGACCCGATCTGGAACCGGTTTTTGGCGGCGTCGGAGAAGATCCACGACCGTAAAAAGGAATTCCTGACGGCCCGGACCGTTCTGGAAACGGCTAATATGACCCGTAAAACGGCCATTCTGGACCAGATCAAGCCCTACGCCGAATTCCAGACGGAGCGCGTAAACGAGTGGCGGGCCAAAACCGATGAGCTCCAAAAGCTGAAGGAGGAGTGGGATGCCGCCGGCCTCGTGCCCCGCGACAAGGCCGAGCAGCTCAACAAGCAGTTCTGGGGAGCCTACAAAGGCTTTTTTCAGCGGAAAAACCAGTTCTTCAAATCCCTGGACGAAGAGAAGAATGCCAACCTGAAGCGCAAGCTCGACCTTTGCGAGCAGGCCGACGCGGCGCTGGTGAACCCCAACTGGGACGAAGGCCGGGAAATCGTGATTCGCCTGCAAAAGGAGTGGAAGCTGATTGGCCGGGTCCCGGAAAAGCAGTCGGACAAAGTCTGGAACCGCTTCCGCACGGCCTGTGATGCCTTCTTCGAGCGTAAGAACGAGGAAGCCAAGCAGCGCGTGCACCAGGCCCAGCAGGTGTCGCAGGAGCAGGCTACGCATCTCGATGGTGTAGCCGAAACCGTTGCGGCCCTTAGCACGGACGCTCCCGGTACACTAGCCGGCTTCCAGCAGCACGTAGCCGAGTGGCGCGCTTTCGATAGCGCGGCGGGTGGCCCCCGGGGCGGGTCGGAGCGGGGAGAGGAAAAATTCCAGGCGCTGATGGGTAAATACCTGGATATGGTTCCCGGGCTGGCCTACGCCGAGCGCACCGACCTGCTTTTCCAGCTGCAAGTGGAGCGCCTCAAATCCGGCGCCGATTCGCAACAGGCGCTCTACAAAAAAGAGCAGACGCTGCGTCGCGAAATCAACGAGCTGGAAAACGACATTGCCACGCTGCAAACCAACCTGGAGTTTTTCGCCCGCTCCAAGAATGCCAACCAGCTCCGCGAGGAATACCAGGGCCGCATCGACGAGGCCAAGACCAGAATCGAGGGGCTCAAGCGCCAGCTGAAAATAGTGCGCAGCTAGCCGGTTTTGAAGTAAGGAAGGCAGAAAGGGCTTCGACTGACCGTCGGAGCCCTTTTTTGGTGGGCAAGTGATGGAAATTAAGGTTCGGCTAACTGGTTTACGTTCAGGGATAAATAACCCGACCTGGTCGGCGGCCGCGGGAAATAGTGAAAAAAACCGGTCAACAGGAATTGCGGATTCCATCTGGATGACTAGTTTTGCACCACCATTCGCCTCCTTAGCTCAGCTGGTAGAGCAACTGACTTGTAATCAGTAGGTCGCTGGTTCGATCCCGGCAGGAGGCTCTGAGTAGTCAAAACCCCTCGTAAATACTTGATTTACGAGGGGTTTTTGCTGCTTGGCAGCCAAGCAGGGTCGTGGGACAAGGACAGGGAAGAAACGGTCAGCTTTGGCTCCTAAAACCCCTGCTCCGAATCTAGGGCAGCTGTTACGGCCAGGCGTAGGCCGTTGCCAGGTCATCGAAGGTAACGACCAGGGGCCGGACTATGTATTTCATTGCCGTATCCATAGAGGTACGGGCGGCCCAGTGCGGTGGGTACACCCAGGCTACGTAGCGCACCCCCAATTGGGCTAGCTGGTTATAGTAGTATTCGCCTACCCATTGGGCCGCCCTTTCCCAATCCGAAGTCACCTGGCTATTGTCGTTCAGGATTTTTGAGCAGGGCTGGCGGCTCAGACAGTGGATGACCTCATAGCCGCTCGATAAGGCGGAGGCTTCGCTATGTTCTCCTTTCCACTCCACGTACAGCCACTGGTTGGTGGGGTCATAAGCAATGGAGAGACCCGGGGCATCAACGAGTGACTGTAGTTCCGCCATGGCTCAAGGTGCGGTATTGGCGTCGCTTTCGCAAGTAGAAGCGGTACGCCGTAAAATCCGGCCAGCCTGCCGGGGCCGGAAATACGTACTTCCGACCTCCGCATCCTGCGCCGGAAAATACTATCCGGACGGGACCCTTTTGTTGGAAACGATGGTTAGGTTTGCGCCTGTCCCGGTGCCACTCTGGCCGCCCGGATTATCCCCTCGTCTCGCTCTTTTAGCTCTTTCCCGAATTCCATGAATACAGTCAAAACAACGCTGATTCTGCTGGTTCTGCTTACCACGACCGGCTTATCGGCTACGGCCCAGAGCCTCCGCTCCACCGCCGGCGCGGCTCCGGCCAAGCTGAATGGTCTGGCGGTGGCCACCTTCGCGGGCGGCTGCTTCTGGTGCACGGAGGAAGTGTTCGAAGAGCTGCGCGGGGTGCGCGAAGTGATATCGGGCTACGCGGGCGGGAAAGAGCCGAAACCTACGTATGAGCAGGTCGGGAGCGGCCAGACCAGCCACGCCGAAGCGGTGCAGGTATATTACGACCCGAAGCAGGTGAGCTATCAGACCCTGCTGGAGGTGTTCTTCGTGGGCGCCCACGATCCTACTACCCTCAACCGCCAGGGCCCCGATGCCGGCACCCAGTACCGCTCGGTGGCCTTCTACCGTACGCCCCGGGAGCAGCAGCAGATTGAAGCCGCTATTCAGCGCGTGAACGCCTCGAAGCACTATCCGAACCCCATCGTAACCCAGGTAACGGCCTTCACCCGGTTCTGGCCCGCCGAGGCCTATCATCAGGGCTACTATCGGCTGCACCCTGAGAACCCCTACGTCCAGCACGTTTCGCTTCCGAAAGTGGAGAAATTCCGCAACGCCTACCCCGACAAGCTCAAGTCGGGCAAGGCGATGTAAGCAGCGGCTTTGGCCGCCGTGAAAAAGGGTCCGGCACAGTGCGCCGGACCCTTTTTTGTGATTATTCGGCCCGGGCGGAAAATGCCTTAGCCGGCTAGGGCGCGTAGACCGGCAGCGAAAATGCGAAGCAGGTTCCCGTGCCTTCGGTGCTGGTCACGGTGAGGCTGGAGTGGTGCAGGGCCACAATGCGGCTGGCAATGGCCAGCCCGAGGCCCAGGCCATCCTTGCTTTTCTCGCGCACCTGGTCGGAACGGTAAAACCGGTCGAAGACGTGGGGCAAATCGGTGGGGGCAATGCCGCGGCCGGTGTCGCGCACCAGCAGCGGAATGCGCTGCTGGGCATCGGGGGCGGCAATGGCTACGACTACCTGCCCGCCGGGTGGGGTGTAGCGCAGGGCGTTGTCGAGCAGATTTTGCAGCACCCGCTCAATCAGCCCCACGTCGGCGCACACGAAGGGCACGTCTTTATCCCAGCTGGCCCGGAGCTCAATAGCACGGACCCGGGCTTCGGGTTCGAGCTTGAGCAGCACGTCCTGCACCAGCTCCGTGACCGAAAACGGCTCGGGCCGGGCCACGGTCTGCCGGGCTTCGAGCTTGCTGAGCTCAAACAGCTCCGACACCAGCCGCTTGAGACTTCGGGTATTTTTAAGGATGGTTTGCAGGTAGGTTTGCCGCTCCGTATCCGTGAGCAGGTGCTGCTTGAGCAGAATGGTTTCGGTGTAGCCCTCGATGCTGGCCAGCGGCGTGCGCAGGTCGTGACTGATGTTGGCCACCAGCTCGCGGCGCAGCCGGTCGTTGCTTTGCAGGTCTGCCAGCGCCTGCTCGGTGCGGGCGGCCATATCGTTGAAAGCCGTGGCCAGCTCGCCCAGCTCGTCGCCGGGGCGGATGCCGGTGACGCGGGTGGTGAAGTCACCGCTTTGCAGGCGGCGCACGGCGGTGGAGAGCCGGTGCAGGTTCTTGGTCAGAAACGAAATCAGCAGCAGGCCGACGAGCAGGGCCGCGCCGCCGGCCAGGGTCAGGGTGCGCAGCAGCAGCCCCAGAATGTAGCTCTGGCGCAATGAAGCCGTTTCGTCGGCCGTGACCCCGCCGCCCAGCGTGATGTAGAGAATGCAGTGCGGCTGCCCGTTGCGGGTGTTGAGCCGGACGGCCGAAAACGCCCGCGCCACGGCCGGATTGCGCGGGTCGGCCCCCAGAATGGGCAGCGGCTGGGTGGCGGCCACGAAGGCCAGCACCGGGGCCATAGGAATACGGGTCAGCTTTACCTCGCCGGGTTCGGCCGAGGAGGTCAGGATGCGCCCATCGAGGCCCACGAGGTAGAGCTTGATGTTGGGGTTGATGACCATGGCCGCGTCGAAAGTCCGGCGCAGGGTGGCCTGGGGAATCTCGTTCGTAGCCTCGTCGATTTCGAGCACCTCGGCCACGGAGGCAGCCAGGCCCCGGTTGCGCTTCTGCAGATCTTCGGCCAGGTACTTCTCGGTGCTCCGGGCCAGCAGAAACACGTACACGCCGCTCACGGCCAGCAGCAGCACCACGAACAGCAGCGACAGCCGCGCCTGCAGACTTGCCGGACGCCACCCCATCAGCTTAGCCCGTCGTTAAGTTTGTAGCCCACGCCCCACACCGTAAGCACGTATTCGGGCCGGGCGGCGTCGCGCTCAATCTTCATGCGCAGGCGGTTGATGTGCGAGTTTACCGTGTGCTCGTAGCCCGAGTAGGAGTAGCCCCAAACCTGATCCAGGAGCTGGGTGCGGGTGTAGGTGCGGCCGGGGTGCTTCAGAAACAGCGCCAGCAGGTCGAATTCCTTGGCCGTGAGCTCCACTACCCGGCCCCCGATGCTGACGCGGTGCAGCTCCGTATCGAGTAGCAGGTCGCGCAGAGCAATGCGGGTAGTGGCCCCGCCCGCGAAGCCGGGTTCCTTGTCGGGGGCGGAGCGGCGCAGGCGGGCTTTCACGCGGGCCAGCAGCTCGCGCACGCTGAAGGGCTTGGTCAGGTAGTCATCGGCGCCCAGGTCCAGGGCCAGCACCTTGTCGATTTCCTCGTCCTTGCTGGTCAGCATCAGAATGGGCGTCGTCACGTGCTGCTGCCGGATGCGGCGGCAGACTTCAATGCCGTTCAGCCCCGGCAGCATGATGTCGAGGATAATCACGTCGAACTGGCCTTCAGTGGCCTGGCGCAGGCCGTCGAGCCCGTTGCGGACTATTTCGGCCTGGCAGTCGATGTCGAGCAGGTTGACCCGCACCAGATTGGCGATGTCGGCATCGTCTTCGACAATAAGGGCGCGTTTAACCATAAGGGAAAGGTAGAAGCAGGTCCCGGACAAGGTACTTAAAAATGAAGCTCAGACGCTGGGGGCCTGCTGATTGATGCGGGAAGACCAGCACTTTCCTGGTCAGAACTCCACGGCCGCGCCGACGGTGACCTGCACGCCGCTGTACACGTTGCGCAGCTTGCCGAAGCCGCCCGCCGCGTTGGTGGTCAGCCAGAGGTGCTTGGTAAGGGCGTAGTTTACGCCCAGGTCCAGCGTCGAATACGAGACGCCTTCCCCCAGGCCGATACTGGCCAGCCGGTCGGGGCGCGGGGTGCGCACGTTGCTGAGCGTGCGCACGGAGGCCGTGAGCCAGGCTTTGTCTTTCACTTTGTAGCCGAGCTGGACGCCGGCGCTGTACTGATCGGTGAAGCCCTGGGTGCGCTTGTTGTAGCCCGCTTCCAGGGTGAAGTAGGCCGGCAGCCGGCTCAGGGCATGCGACAGCGCGGCCCGGGTCCACACGTTCACTTCGCCGTCGCCGGTGGGCAGCTTCACAAAGCTGGTGGCATCCTGGCGGTCGAAGCCGCGCTCGGTGGGGTTGCCGGTCGGAATTTCCACCGCTACGCCCACTGCCAGTGGCCATTGGCCCTGCACCACGCCATAGCGCAGCCCGATTTCAGCGTCGCCGAAGCCGTGGCCTGGGGTGAACCCGGGAAAGGTGGCGCGGCGGTAGACCGGAAAGTTGAGCACGGCTTCCAGGCGGTTCGTCAGCCCATACTCGCCGTACAGGCCCACCACCTGCTGCTGAAACCGGGCCGTACGGATCGTCTGGCCCGCAAGCGTGTGGTAGCTGGTGGTATTCACCGCCGTCAGCCCCAGCTTGCCGTAGCCGTGGCCCTGCGGCCGGGTCCAGCCGCCGCCGGCTGAGCTGGGCTGGGGCCGCAGTAGCGCCGCCGTAAGAATCAGCCAAAGAAGGGCGAAAGCAGCTGGTCGCATATTTATTTCAGGGCCGCTGCCGCGAAGTTGTACCGGGCCGCTTCGCAATAGAAAACGATGTGCGAGAAGCCGGTGTACGCGCCTTTGGTGGGGATTTCCAGAAACTGCTTGCCGTTTTTGACGATGGTGCCCACTTTCAGCACGTTGCCCGCACCGGCCGCCTGCTGGGCATTCACCTGCCCATCAGACTTGGCCAGGTACACCCCCAGCGAGCCGGTGTGGAATTCCGTCACGAAGTCCTCGTTGAGCTGCACCAGCTCCTTGCCGGTTTCGTCGCGGATGATGGCCAGCGAGCCGCTGCTCCGGGTGCCCCCCTGGGCCGTGACGCTGGCCGTTTTGAGCGTCGTAACGCTGGTGTCCGGGGCCACAACGGGGTTGTCCTGGGGCTCCGGATCATTTTTAGAGCACGAAACCAGCGCGGTGGCAGTAAGCAGCGTCAGGGCCAGCACGGGAGTGAACAGCTTTTTCATGGCAAAGGAGTTGGTAAAGCAGGAGCAAAGGAGCCGTTTCCCTGTCACAAAAAGATCACGGATTCAGGATATTTGAGTTGCCAGTTTTGAGTTGCCAGTTGCCAGTTGCCAGTTGTCAGTTGCCGGTCGTGGTCGTGGTCGTTGAACGAACTGGCAACTGGCAACTGGCAACTCAAAACTGGATCCGTTGGCATTCGGAGGCGGCTACGGTTGGCGTAGAAAGTCCAGCACGGTCTGGTTGAAGCGCAGAGGAATTTCCTGGGGCGCATTGTGCGAGGCATCGGCAAACACTACCAGCTGGGCTCCGGCAATATGTTGGGCAATGGCCCGGGTGTGGGCGTCCCGTACCACGTCGTACTGCCCGGCCAGCACCAGCGTAGGGGCCGTAATGGCGTGCAGATCGGTAAATGCCAGCCGGGGTTCTTCGAGCAGCAGGTGCAGCAGCCGGGTCTGGGTTTGGGCCGCCGTATCCGGGCGGGCAGACCGGGTTTGCAGCTGCCGCCGAAAGTCCTCCAGCACGCCGGGTGCCAACGCCTGCGCGGTTGGGAACAGGTTCGCGCCCATAATTACCATCCGGTTCACCGATTCCGGGTGGGCCAGAGCCAGCGTCAGGGCCGTATTGCCCCCGTCGCTCCACCCCAGAATATTGACTTTACCCAGCTGCAGCGCCCCGAGAAGCTGGTGGATATCGGCGGCAAACAGGTCGTAGGAAAGTGCCCCGGTGGTCGTGTCCCGGCTTTTGCCATGGGCCCGGGTATCCACGGCAATAACCCGGAAGTGGCGGGCCAGCTCCCCGATCTGGCGGTGGAAAGCGGCTATCGACTGGCCGTTGCCGTGCAGGAGCAGCAGCGGCGCACCCTGGCCGTACTGCTCGTAATACAGCCTGGCCCCCCGCACCGCTACGTAGTGGCCCGCCGCCAGACTGTCGCCGTAGCGGCGGGTAGCCACCTGGCCGGGAGGAGGGTTTTCCAGAAACTGCAGGTACTTCAGGCTGTCGGGCAGCACGTATTCCGGCGCGGCGGCCGGGGCATCTTTTGCCGGGCCGGAGTCGGCGTACGAGTCGGCGGTAAGGTAGAGGCTCAGCTGGCCGGGGCGTACTTCGCGCCAGCGGTCCTGGCTTTTGTCGCGGAACAGAATGCGCTGTCCCGGGGTGGGAATGGCCGAAAGGGCAAAAGCCTTGGGCGTGCCGGGCACCGCTTCGCTTTGCAGCCATTGCAGCGTGACGGCCACCTGCCGGTGCCCCCGCAGCAGAATATGGTAGGGACTCAGATCGACTTTCACCCAACCGCGGGGCTGCGCCACCGTGAAGGTCACATCCTGCGTCAGCAGCGGCTGGTCGGGCCGGCCATCGGTCACGCTGTACAGGTTCAGGCGGAAGCGCACCCACCGGAAGCGGTTGAAGGCCACGTGAAGGTTGACGTCGCGCAGTAAGCATTCCTGGTCCAGCCGGATAATCGTGCCCTGTTCCTTCGCCAGCTCGTCGCGCACCAGGTCGGGTTCGGTATACAGCCCGGCCGTCATGAAGGTGGCGGCGCCGGTGCGGCCAAACGTTTTGGTTTTCACCCGGCCCGCCCGCACGGTCACGCCGCCCAGACTCACCGGCGCGGGGCGCAACGCCACCCGCTGCCGGCCGCCGCGGAAGCTGAGCCCCGCCACCGGAGCCGACTCGTAGCCAATGCAGGAAACAATAAGCCGCGCCGTATCGGCAATGGCGGCGGGCACGGCGAAGCGAAAGTTGCCCTGCGCATCGGCCACCGACCCCAGGGGCTGGTTCGGGATGCCCAGCGTGGCAAAGGGTACCGGGGCCTGACTTACCTGGTCGACTACCTGGCCTTCTAGGAGCCGGTTTTGGGCCCGGGCGCCGAAGCCCAGAAGCAGCAACACTAAAAACAATCGGAATCGGATAGTCGAAACAGGCATAAAGAGAAGATGATGAGCTTTCCGAGCAGAGTCGGTAAAAGCCGGGAAAGGTTGTATGCGGAACAAGTAAGTGCGGCTTCTTCGGCCAACCGTAAAAAAAGCGCCCCGGCCATATTGGCCGGGGCGCTTTGGGTTGAGCGCGTAAAGAAAACAACGGATTAGCGGACCACCAGCTTCGTGCTGACATTGTTCTCGGCCCGCAATACGTACACCCCTGGTTTAAGGCCGGTGGTTTCAAACGAATCGGCCCGGCTCAGCGTGCGAACCGGACGGCCCAGCACGTCGCAGAGCGTACCCGACACGGCGCGGCTGAGGTGGACCCGCCCGCCCTGTGCCGGGTTCGGATACAGGTACAGCGGCGTGGCTTGGCGCGGATTCGTGGTAGCCGTCACGGTGCCTTTCAGCTGAATGCCGTACACGGCCACCGAGCTGCTTACTTCGTTGGCGAGCAGCAGCAGGGGCTGGCCCGTCGGGCTGTTGGCGGCCGAAATGAAGACGATGCCTTCGGGGCCCAGGTCGCCGGTGCCGGTGGTGAGGCTGCGGTTGTTGATGTACTGGACCAGCTTGGGCTGGGTCGGGGTATTCACGTTGAACACGGCCAGCCCGCCAATGCGCTCCAGGGCCACGAAAGCGTATACCGTGTCGCGCAGCGTGGCGGTGGTGATGCCCTCGGGCTCGGGGCCTTTGTCGTCGGAACGGTTTTTCCGGGTGGGAGTGCCGGTGGTGTTGCTGGCGTTGAAGATGGCGCCAAACGTGGCGTCGGTGCTGGTCAGGCGCTCCAGCAAATCGCCGCTGTCGTGGACGAGGGCCCCGGTGGTGGCGTTGTACACGCTGAAGGAGCGGCCCCCGAAGGCGTGAATCTGGTCGATGTCGCCGTCGCCGTCGGTGTCCCCGGTTTTGTTCGTCACGTTCAGCCGGCCCAGCACCTGGCTGTTCTTCAGCAGCGCGGCGTGGGGGAAAGCCGTGGGGTCGAGCACGTAGGCCGCGTCGCCGAGGCGGGTTGCTTCGGTCAGGGCCGAGTATTCGCGGGCGTCGCCTTCGTTGGCCGTGAGCAGGTAGCGCTGGCCGGCAACTTCAAAGGCGGCAATGCCGTCGGGCTGCCGCATGCCGCGGATGGGCCAGTTGGCCAGCAGCGCATCCGGAGTCTGGTCGGAGGCATCGAGGCTGAAGCCCGCCTGGCTGTGGTCCTGGTAGCCCAGGCTGCGCAGGCTGGTAAACTGCTTGGTGGTCAGGTCGAGGGTGGCCAGGGCGTTGTTTTCCTGCAGGGTGATGTACACCAGGCGCGAATCGGCCGATACGGCCACGTACTCAGGCTCCAGATCCTGGGCCACGCTGCTCGGATTAGCCGCGGTGCCGCCGTAGAGGCGGACGCCATCGGCGCGCAGCTGGGCGGCCAGGCCGTTGTAGGCGCTGAAATCTACGGTGGTCACGTTGGCCTGGGTGAGGCCGGCCACGCCGCCCGCGAAGTCAATCACGGATACTGAGCCAACCGGGTCCACGGTGTAGTCCGACCTGGGCTCGCCTTCGTTGGCAGTGATAATATAGCGGCCGTCGGGGGAGAAGGTAATCATATCGGGCAGGCTGCCGGTCGTTACCTGCCTGAGGAAACCGCCGTTCTGATCGAAGAGCACCACGCTGCCGGGCAGCTTCGGGTTGGCGTTTTCGATGGCGCAGGCCACCACGCCGTTGTGTACGGCC
Organism: Hymenobacter fastidiosus; assembly: GCF_039539565.1. NCBI lineage: Bacteria > Pseudomonadati > Bacteroidota > Cytophagia > Cytophagales > Hymenobacteraceae > Hymenobacter > Hymenobacter fastidiosus. Next base: position 65,714 of record NZ_BAABDJ010000024.1, read on the forward strand.
ACCGAGTTGAGGTTGCCGTAGGGCTGCATGCTGATGGAAGCCAGCGGCGTCAGGGCCGTCGGGTTGGCCAGACTCAGGATGTCGAGCCTGGCGCCGATGGAATTTACCACGTACAGACGCTGCGTGGTCGGGTCGTGGGCCACGATTTCGGCCGAGCTGGTGCCCGCAACGCCGTTCTGGTAGCTGCCGAGCAGGCTCAGGGTCAGGTTGCGCTCCCGGGTCGGGGCCGGGGTGTCGTTGTCCTTGATGTATACCAGCACTTCCGTCGAGCCGGCTACCAGCGTGGCGTTGGTCGGGTTTTGCAGGCGCAGGGTGAAGTACTCGGCCGCTTCGGCCAGCGCGTCGTCGGTGAGCGGAATGGTCAGCGTCTGACTGGTGGTGCTGTTAGCGGGGAATGTCAGGGTCTGGGTGGCCGGGTAGGCGAAGTCGGCCCCGGCGGTAGCCGTGCCCAGGCTGGTGCTGAGGGCCACTTCCACGGTGGTGGCCGTGGCCCCGGCGTTGGTAATGGCCACCGGAATGCTGACCGTCCCGGCGTTTTCATTGACGACGGCCGTGGCGGCCGTCACCCGTACGGTGTGTACTACGGGCGTGCTGCTGCGGCTCACTTCCACCTCATCCCAGGCGGCCCAGTCGGCATCGCCGTTCTGGCGGGCGGCCAGGCGCAGGCGCACGGCGGGGCTGCCGGCCGGAATAGATACCGTAATGGTTTGGTAGGCCTGGGTATTTTTGGCGAGCTGGGGGTAGGTTTTGGTGGCCGGCCAGCTGGTGCCTACCGAATCGTGAAGGCCCCCGGCGAAGAGCAGCTGATGTGGGTACGTGGTCGGCTGCTACCCGTAGCCACGTATCTTTGCCGGCATCTTCTCCGCTGCTTATTTTCCTGGTGAATGAAGTTTTCTTCCCGCTTATGGCCGATGTGGGGGCGCTCCGCCGCCTACGTACTGGTTCCGTTGCTGCTCTACGTCATGGGGCGGCAGACCGAAGTTGTCGGCGGCGCGCAGCGTCTGCTGCTGACTACTGGCCTGTTCAACCCGGCCCTAACGCCCGCCGCCAGGCTTGTTCCAAATAAACAAGCCGACTACAGCCTGCCCCTCCTGACGCTGGAAGGTAAGCCGACTTCTCTGGGGGCCCTCCGGGGCAAGGTGGTGTTTCTGAACCTGTGGGCAACGTGGTGCCCGCCCTGCGTGGCCGAAATGCCGGGCATTCAGCACCTGTACGAGCAGCTGAAAACCGAGCCGAAAATAGCCTTCGTGCTGTTGTCCCTGGATCAGAATCCGGATAAAGCCCGCCGGTTCGTAGCCCGGCGCGGATTCACGATGCCAGCCTATACGTTGAACGGCAACCTGCCCGCCGCTTTCGAAACCGGCTCCATCCCGACCACTTTCATTATCTCCCCAACCGGCGAAATCGTGGCCCGCCACGAAGGCATGGCCGACTACGACCGGCCCGAAGTGGCCCGGCTGCTGCGCCGGCTGCAAACCGCCGCCGTTAAGTGAAACCCGAAACAACCGGGCTCCCGTGCCAGCCCCGGGAACCGGGGCTGGGGAAGACAAAACCCTGTTTACTGAAAAAGCCGCAGGGCTGCCCAAAGTGGGCAGCCCTGCGGCTTTTTCAGTATGAAGCCTCAGAGCGGAGTTCTCAGTTTAGTTAAGCCAGATAGTGTGCAGCAGCTGAAAGCGGTGCGGCGCGTAGGCGTTGAAGTACGGGGCATCGGCCTGAAAACCCAGTACGTGCACCAGCGGTATGCCTTCCAGGTGCGACTCAACCACGCGAACGGGGTAGAGTTTGCCTTCGGTTGGCCAGTCGCCGTTATGGTTGGCCGGGCGGCTGCTGGCATCGGTGCAGCGGGCATAGTCCACGAACGGCGCGTGCGTGGTGGCTTCGGCGAGGGTGAGGTTGGCTACTTCGTGCGGCATAAGACAAAGGTAAGCGCTAAAAACGGGTTTCGGTGGTGAATGCTACGGCCAGCGGCAGAAGCGGTGGCGGCGACAACCAGTCGATCTTTCAGCTAAGTAAACAAAAAGATGGGCCGCGTGGCAGGAAATATTTTTCCCTTTGCCCCGGCAACGTAATTCCAGCCGATTCAATTCCAGCTCAGGGAGCCGCGCCCGTCTTCGATGGTTGCCCGGATGAGACGGAAAGACCGTCGGACAGGAAAAACCGGTACCTGGTACCTGGCTGGCTTGGGCGGCAACGTCTGCTCAGGGCTGGGCGAAGAAAGCGGCTAACAGCGCGGTATCCTTGCCATAAATGTCCGGGTAGCTCCGCACCCGGCCATTCTCGCCGGCGCAGGTGTAGTACTGAAAGTGCACGGGCAACCCAACCGATAGGTCAAAGCGACGCTTGTCGTGGCGGGTGGGGCCGGTCAGGGCGGGCCGCAGGGAGGCCTCGGTGCCTTCCCGCCGAAGCAGGTAAGCCGCCAGGGCCAGCGGATTCTCCACCCGCACGCAGCCATGGCTCAAAGCCCGGTCCGCGCGGGTGAAAACGGTGCGGGCGGGGGTGTCGTGCAGAAAGACGGTATGCCTGTTCGGGAAATAGAACACTACTTTGCCCAGGGCATTGGTCCGGCCCGCGGTCTGACGAATGGTGTAGCGGAAAGTTGCCGGGGTGATGCTGCGCCAGCGTACCCGCCACGGGTTCACGGGGTTGTTGGCGGCATCGAGCAGCTCATAGTTGTTGTCGGCCAGAAAGCCCGGGTCACGCTGAATTTCGGGGAGCAACTCCTTGACCGCAATGCTGTGTGGAACCCGCCAGGCGGGCGAGGTCACGAAGACGAGGATACGGCTGGTGAGCGTCGGCGTCGGCATTTCGGGCTTGCCAACGACCACCCGGTGGGTGCGCACGACCTGGCCGTGCCTGATGAGCTGAAGGTGAAACGCCGGAATGTTGACCTCGGCGTACTCCGAATCCGCTACTGCCGCCCACCGCAGGCGCTCCAGGTTGATGGCTACCTGCCGGAATAAGGAAGACTCACCCGTCAGGAGCCGGGCTGAGTCTTCCGGGCACGCGGCGGCCAGGGCCGCCAGCCAGGCTAGCTGCAGCTGTTGGTACGCCCGGCCGCGGGGTTGGCTTTCCCTGATGAAACCGGGGAGAGTATTGGTGTTCAGCGCCAGCCGGAGCCGGGCCACTACCGGAGCATCCTCTTCATTTAAAGCGGGTGCCAGCGTGGCCGCCGTCAGGCGGCCCCGTTGCACGTGGGTGGCGTAGCGCAGCAGGGCATCCGTGAGCCGCAGCTCGAAGCCGGCCAGCAAGGGCCCGCGTAAGCGTGCGGTTCCCAGTTGCAGGGAGTCGGCTAAAGACTGCAGGTGCCACCAGGCGTAGTCCTCGCGGCGCAGGCCGTATTCCGGGGCCCTGGCCAGCAGGTCCAGGGCTGCCGCCGCGGCGGAGTTCCAGCCCGTATCCTGCGTCCAGACGGGGTGATAGGCGTTGGCGGCGTAAAAGAGCTGGACGCTGGCCCCAGCCTGCAGGCCCAGGTGCTGATAGGTGGTAGTGGAGCCCAGGGCCACTGTATCCAGCAGGCGTTGCAGCGTGCGCGCAGCTTCCGTTCCGGGCCGGCCGGTCCAAGCCGTAGGCGAAGGGGAAACGGCCGCTGCCTGCAAGGAAAATATACAGCCGCCATACGTGCCCAGCAAGCCGGTGGCACGCACGCAGTTTCTTAGCCAGGCCATGGAGTGGGGCAAGAAAAGTGGAGAAGAACGGCGCCGATAGCGGTTTAGCGCATGCGAGACGAAGAAGCGGGAAACCAGAACGGCAGGTTACCGGGCTAGTAGAGCCCGGTAAGGGAAGAAGATCAACTCTACTTACAAGGTAACGATAAACGCAGGGCCAATCAAGGCGGGCGGAGTCCGGAAACCGGTGGCTGTCGTATTTATGGGGCCGTCGTCTGCGGCACGCTGCTGCGTACTTTGGCCCGGTTGATTACAGCCGCTCCTTCCCCTTCTCCGATTCTCTCACTCGTTCTGCTCCCCCATGCAACTGCTGGAAGTACTAACCGCGGCGCAGGCCACCGAATTCCTGGAATTCCCGGTGCGCCTGTATAAAAACGATTCCAACTACATCTTCCTTTTTTTCTTTTCCAATGCGTGTTTTCCCCCGTCTGGCCTTGTTTGCTCTGTTAGCTTTTACCTCCGCCTGTCAGAGCGCGTGCAGCTACGTGCGCTACTTTATTCCGCTCGATCCGACCTCCAAAAGCAGCCAGCCCGTGGACCATGCGCAATGGGACGGGCTCCTGAAAAAGTGCGTTAATGCTCAGGGGATGGTCAATTACGCGGGCTTCAAAGCCGATAGTACGTCGCTCAACACGTACCTGCGGCAACTCAAAGACAACCTGCCCAACAGCAAGTGGACGGAGCCCGAGCAGCTGGCCTACTGGATCAATGCCTACAACGCCTTCACTATTCAGCGGGTCATCCGGGCCTATCCGCTGAAAAGCATCAAGGATCTGGGCGGCGCCAAAAACCTGGTCAACACGGTTTGGGACCAAGCCTTTATCCGCCTCGGCGACGATAAATTTACCCTCAACGACATCGAACAGCGCATCATCCGCAAGAAATTTGCTGATAACCGGATCCATTTCGCTCTGGTGTGCGCCGCCGTATCGTGTCCGAAGCTGCGCCAGGAAGCTTACGTGGCCAGCCGGCTCAGCCAGCAGCTCGACGATCAGGGTCGTGAGTTCGTAAACAACCCCGCTAAAAACAAGCTTACGCCCGCCGACAAGCCGGAAGTATCCAGCATTTTCAATTTCTACCCCGGCGACTTCACCAAAAACGGGAGCACCTCCGTGCAGGACGTTATCAACCGCTACGCCACTACCCGGATAAAATCCGACGCTACGCTTACCTACATGACCTATAACTGGGCCCTGAACGAGCAGCCGAAGTAGGAGCAGCCCATTGTCCGGGTGAAACGCAGGCGGCGCTGAAGTTTCAGCGCCGCCTGCGTTTAGGGCAGTCAACGAGAATCAGGGTTTCAGGCGCGGGTCGAATGGATGCGGTTCGAGGGATACTACCCGCAGTTTGGCGTGGTCGGGGTGGAGCGGGTTGAGCAGGTAGTTCCACTCGCCGGGCGCATGGGCCGAGGGAACCCGCAGCAGCCAGTACTGTCCTTCCTCAATCCAGGCCCGGGTCAGCTGGGCCAGTTCCAGCGGGTACGGCAACTCCCGCCAGTTAGCGGGCAGCCGGGCCTCCTCAATCTGTTTCACGGGTATAGCGTCGGGTACTTCCAGCGTCAGCACATGGTAGTTCCGGGGCAGCGACGGCGCGTTGGCTAGCACTTCGAGCTTGGCCAATGACAGATGTTCGGAGGTATAGAGAATCAGGGTGCCGACTTCGTGCCAGCGCCCGGCATAGTAGAGTCCGCCCTGACCGGTGAGGCTGGCTATATAGGGCTGTTGCCCCATTCGGTACAGCAGCATGGGTTAGGAGTAATGGCCATACTGTATGCGGCCCAGTAGGTCGCGCACTTGCTCCCGGCCAATGGCGGAAGACAGCAGCTGTATGGGCCGGATGCCACCCAGGGCTACATTGACCGTGTTGAGCCAATGGTGAAAGTCACCTTCATCTTCAAACACTTCCAGCCCTTTGGCCAATACGGCCGACAACTGAATAGTCTTCTCGCCTTCATCCAGCGTGAGGGCCTTGTTGGCCTGCTCGCGCCGGGCCAGGGTGCTTTCCGAAACGCCCAGTACGGCGCTGATTTCCTTGTTCGAGAAGCGCAGCCGCAGTTGCAACGCCCGCAGAGCCTGCACTGAAATACCTTTAATGGCTATTGCCAAAAGGTCCAGCTCGTTGTGAACCACCTGAGGAATGATGGCCGGACCACCCATCAGATCCACCATGTTGGCAACGGACGTTTTACGAACGGCAGTCATTTGCGTGTTTTTAAAACTTCATTTGAAAGCAATATACGGAGCAACCGGAAAATCGGTGGGATAATTCACCCGCCCCCGGAAGCTAATCGGTTGACCCGGAGTGCGGCAGGGGGTAAACTTCCGTCAGGGCGCGAAAATATGCCGGCCGCTTCGTTGCTTTGTAGCCCTTCACGCAGCTAGCCCACTTGCTTTGGAATCTCAGGAACTCATTACCCGTACCGCCGATTTTATCCGCGACAAGTTTATCGGCGAAGGCTCCGGCCACGACTGGGACCATATTCGCCGGGTGTGGCAAACCAGCCGCGCTATTGCCCTGACGCTGCCCCGGGCCGATCTGCTCGTTACTGAGCTGGGCGCTTTGCTTCACGATGTAGCCGACTGGAAATTCCACGCCGGGGACGAGGAGGCCGGCCCCCGCGCTGCCCGCGCCTGGCTGACGAGTCTGGGAGTGGAGCAGGAAGTGATGCACCGGGTAGAAACCATCATCCGTGAAATCTCCTTCAAGGGCTTCGGCGTACCCACGCCCATGAGTACGCCCGAAGGCGAAGCCGTGCAGGATGCCGACCGCCTCGAAGCCATCGGCGCTATCGGCGTAGCCCGCGCTTTTGCGTACGGGGGCCACAAAGGCCGGCCGCTGCACGATCCTAGCGTAGCGCCGGTTCAGCATGCCTCGTTCGAGAGCTACAAGCAGAATACGGCTCCTACCATCAACCACTTCTACGAAAAGCTGCTCCACTTGCGCGACCGGCTGCATACGCCGGCGGCCCAAAAACTGGCCGAAGAGCGGCACCAGTTCATGGAAGTCTTTCTGAAGCAGTTTCTACGCGAGTGGGAAGGGGAGGACCTGTCCGGGATTGGGCCAAACCCGATAACGCCGGCTGCCAGCCACTAACTGCTTACTTTTGGCGCTATGATCTTTCGTCAACTCCCCGCGCGGTGTCTCTTGCCGCTTCTGGTCCTGTTATTCGTGGCTTCGTGCCGTACGTGTCCCATGGTTTCGTGCCACACGCGCAAGGTGCACCTGCACAACGGGGCCCGGTACCGGGGGCAGCCACTGTGGAAAAAGCAAAGCCCGGCGGTAGGGGAAAAAATCAAGGTGCACACGCCTAAATCCGGCACTCACAAAGCCGACAAAAGCCGGGGCAAGGAGTAGGGCAGATTAGGCCAAACAGGCCTTTTTTCGTACCTTGCGGGCTTCACGTAGTACTCACTCACCGGTGTCGGAAATGCTCTGCAAAGGGCCTCCGGCTGACTAAGATTTCCCTATGGCGGAAGGCGAAAAAATCATTCCGATTAACATTGAAGACGAGATGCGCGGTGCCTATATCGACTATTCGATGTCGGTTATCATCTCCCGGGCTTTGCCTGATGTGCGCGACGGCCTGAAGCCCGTGCACCGGCGCGTGCTCTACGGCATGTCGGACCTGGGCGTATCCTACAACAAGTCCTATAAAAAGAGTGCCCGTATTGTGGGTGAGGTGCTGGGTAAGTACCACCCGCACGGCGACTCCTCCGTTTACGATACCATGGTGCGCATGGCCCAGGACTGGAGCCTGCGCTATCCGCTGGTCGATGGCCAGGGTAACTTCGGCTCCATCGATGGCGACTCGCCGGCGGCTATGCGTTACACCGAAGCCCGCCTTAAGCGCCTGGCCGACGAAATGCTGGGCGACCTGGACAAGGACACGGTAGATTTCCAGCCCAACTTCGACGACTCGCTGGAAGAGCCGAGCGTGATGCCCTGCAAATTTCCGAACCTGCTGATCAACGGCACAACGGGTATTGCCGTGGGCATGGCCACCAACATGGCGCCCCACAACCTGACGGAAGTCATCAGCGGCATTATCGCCTACCTCGACAACGAGGAAATCACCATTGCCGAGCTCATGGAGCACGTCACCGCGCCGGACTTTCCCACGGGTGGTACCATCTACGGCTACGAAGGGGTGAAGCAGGCTTTCGAAACCGGCCGCGGCCGCGTGGTCATGCGTGCCAAAGCCCACTACGAGACCCTGCCCAGCGGCAAGGAGCAGATCATCATCACCGAAATTCCCTACATGGTGAATAAGGCCTCGATGATTGAAAAAACGGCCGCGCTGATCAACGACAAGAAGATCGAGGGCATCTCCGACCTGCGCGACGAATCGGACCGCGACGGTATGCGCATCGTCTATGATCTGAAGCGTGACGCCATGCCCAACGTGGTGCTCAACAATCTGTACCGCTACACCCAGCTGCAGTCTTCATTCGGCGTCAATAACGTGTGCCTGGTAAAGGGGCGTCCGATGACGCTGAACCTGAAGGAGCTGATTCACTATTTCGTAGAGCACCGCGCCGACGTAATCGTGCGCCGCACGCGCTACGAGCTAGCCGAAGCCCAGAAGCGCGCCCACATCCTGGAAGGTCTGCTCATTGCCCTCGATCACCTGGATGAGGTTATCAAGCTGATCCGCGGCTCCCGCGACGGCGAAGTGGCCCGGGCCCAGCTCATCGAGCGGTTTGCGTTGAGCGAAGTGCAGGCCCGTGCCATTCTGGATATGCGTCTGCAGCGCCTCACCGGCCTGGAGCGCGACAAAATCGTGCAGGAATACGAAGAGCTGATGCGCCTCGTCGATCATCTGAAAGCCGTCCTGGCTTCGGATGAGATGCAGCGGCAGATCATCCGCGACGAGTTGCTGGAGATTCGGGAGCGCTACGGCGACAAGCGTCGTACCATGATCGAATACGCCGGGGGCGACTTCTCGATGGAGGATATGATTGCCGATGAGAGCATGGTTATCACCATCTCCCGCGAAGGCTATATCAAACGCACCGCTCTGGACGAATACCGTACCCAGGGTCGGGGCGGCGTAGGCGCGAAGGGCGCCGCCTCCAAACAGGATGACTTCACGGAACACCTGTTTGTGGCTACCACCCACGAATACCTGCTGTTCTTCACTGAACTGGGTCGGGTATTCTGGCTGAAAGTGTACGAAGTACCGGAAGGAGGGAAGAACACCAAGGGCCGGCCAATTCAGAACCTGATCGAGATTCCCCGCGAAGATTCCGTCCGGTCGGTGTTGAACGTGCGGGGTCTGCGCGACCCGGATTACCTGGAGAATACTTTCCTGATGTTCTGCACCGAGCAGGGCACGGTGAAGAAAACGCCGCTGGAAGCGTACTCGCGTCCCCGGACCGCCGGTATCAACGCCATTACCATCAACGAAGGCGACCGGCTGCTCGACGTGCAGCTCACCAATGGCAGCAGCGAGATTGTGGTGGCGCTGCGCTCGGGTCGGGCGGTTCGTTTCCCCGAGGGCAAAGTGCGCTCCATGGGCCGCAACGCCGCCGGCGTGCGCGGTATCACCCTGGCCGACGCCAACGACCGGGTAGTTGGCATGGTCTGCATTTCGGACCCGGCCTCGCAGGAGCTGCTGGTGGTTTCGGAGAACGGCTACGGTAAGCGCAGCCCGCTCGACGAGTATCGCGTGACCAACCGCGGGGGCAAAGGCGTCCGGGCTATGAAGATTACCGACAAAACCGGTGCCCTGGTAACCATCAAGGACGTACAGGATTCCGATGATCTGATGATTATCAACAAGTCGGGCATCACCATTCGTCTGCGGGTGAGTGACTTGCGTACCATTGGCCGGGCTACCCAAGGCGTGCGGCTGCTGAAAATCAGCGCTGGCGACGAAATATCGTCGGTGGCCAAGGTAGCGGCTGACGATAAGGAGCTGGATGGGGTGGATCTCGACTCGGAGGCCAATGGCCTCGCGGACGGGGAGCAGCTAACGGCTGCATCAGTAACCGAAGTAGATAACGATCTGACTTCACTCACTGATCCGGAAACGCTCAGCAGCAACTAACCCGCATTATTAGGGAGCCTGGGGCTTTCAGGCACGGTATTCGATTTAGAATACGGTGCCTGAAAGCTTACCAGGCTTCTTTGTTACCTGCTTGCAGGCTCAACCAAGGGCTGACAGCAGCCGTTTGCTAATCGATTTCTTTTCACTCATCCTCGTTCATTCTTCAGCAAAAACCCATGAAGAAGATTTTTCTGACTCTTGTAGCTGCGGTGGCACTACAGACTGCTTCGGCCCAAACTTCGGCCGTTACCAACGCCATCCTGAATCAGCGCCAAGGCCTGCTTGATAAAGCCCGCACCGATATTGATGGTGCCGTTTTGAACCCGAAGACTTCGGGGAAAGCCAAGACCTGGTATACCCGGGGCGAAATTTATGAGCAGTTGATGGCCAGCCCGATTTTCGGCAAAGCTTTGAAACCCGGGGAAGGCACTAAAGCGGCTTACGACTCGTATGCTAAAACCATTGAGCTGGATACGAAAGAGGGCGAATTCGGCAAGCTGGCGGTCCAGAAGATGGATAATCTGTACGGCCTGGCTCTCAATGCCGGGGTAGAAAGCTACAACGGTAAAAATTATGACGAGGCGTTAAATTCGTACCGTATGGCCCAGCAGATCAAGCCGCAGGATACGACCGCCTATTTGTATGCCGCTTATGCCGCGGAAGCCAAACAGGACTTCACGGTAGCGAAGGATACGTATAGCAAGCTTCTGGCTATGAATTATAAGTCGCCGGCGTTATATGGTCGCTTATTGCAGATTGCCCGGCAGGAAAAAAACGATGCGGAAGCCTTAAAAGTCGTTCAACAGGCTTTGGTCGTCTATCCGGACAACAAAGTCTTCAAGCTGGAAGAACTAAATATGTATCTAAGCTCTGGCCGTGGTTCAGAAGCCATTGGAAAACTGGAAAGCGCTATTGCTGCTGATCCAACCAATGGCAACCTATATGCCGTTTTAGGTTCGTTGTACGACAAAAGTAAGCAACCGGAGAAGGCCCTGGCTGCTTATAAAAAAGCGGTTGAGGTTGAGCCAAACAATTTTGATGCTCAATTTAATCTCGGGGTATACAACTACAACAAAGCGGCTGACTTATACACTAAAGCCAGTAAGATGGACTTAGCGACCTATCAGAAGTCCGGCAAAAAGTTTGAAGCAGATGGCAAGAAGTACTTTCAAGACTCATTGCCTTATTTCGAAAAAGCGTTGCAGTTACAACCCAAGGACAGAGCTGTGCTTTCTTCATTACAAAAAGCATATGTCCGTTTGGGACGTACCGCCGATGCAGATCGAATGAACGCGAGACTAGAAACAGCAAAATAGGGGAGCAAAATAACCCAAGTAAACTACTTGGGTTATTTTCACGGATTGTTACTTAACATAATATAAATTATAAGACAATTAGTCTGTTGCAATTCTGCAGTCTTGCCGGCATGTTGTTACACGTTTAGGTTGGGATGAACCGGGCCGCCACACCCGGATGTATAATGTGGTCATCGCCATCGACCATATCGTTATCATAGAAAGGTGTCGCATCAGGAACGGCGGCCTGCCTGGTGGCCGTGATTGAGTTCAGAGCAGCTGGTATTTTGAAAATCCCACGCCCTCGAGTCTTTTATTTCATCTTTCTATTCGGTCAGCAGTGATTTGATATCTGCAGTTACGCGCACACTTGACTAATTGCTTGGAAAGGTCTTCCGCTGAAGCAGTACAAGCCGTTGCCAAGCAATTGTAGACAACCACTGCGTAATATCATTCGATAGTAACCCAAGGTTGTAAGGCCTCCCTGTATTGGTTGGTACCGGTCTTTTCGCACCTGCTTTTGAGCTACCCTTTTTGCTTAACAGTGTCGTGAATAATATAGTCCGTGCCCGCTACTCAGGACTGGTCGCCGGCAACGGATGTTAAACGTCTCGCGCTAACGACGACCGGCCCGACGGCCGATAGCCGCCGGACCGGCAGCCACACCGTTTACGAGACCGCCAGAAGAAAGCTTATGTAAATCCGCTCAATAGAGACAAGCACACCATACTCTAACCACCGCGTTGCGGTGAAGCTTACAATAGCCAGCAGTACTTCGGAGCGAACTAATGCACTTGTCTTCGCGAGATGCCTTGCTCCTGCTGGTTTATCTTGCTTCACCGGTACCTGCCTCTTTCAACTCTCCCGAGCATGACTTTTTCTATGAACGTCGTAAAGCGGCTCTTATATGATCAATAACACCCTTCTTTTCGTCCCTTCCTGCCCCGGCGCCCTTTCCGTTGGATTGGTATTAATAATACCTGGTGGAACAGGTATTATTAATACGACTACCGTAAGCAAACTCATAAAAGCATAAAGAAGTATAAAAAAGTATTTTTAAGTTTTTACCTTTTTATACTTTGTACTACTATTTTATACTTTTATATCTTATACTTGCATTCCCTAATTGCTTCCTTACTTTCTACTTTTACCATGCCCAAGACCATTGAATATCCTCGTACCAGCTACTTAAGTGCTTGGGAGATTGCCGAAGTCGTTGATGATACTGGTGGCAAGTGTGCGATAGAAACTTGTGCTCGTAAACTTAGCCGGAAGGTTAGTGGATCCTTTAAGGCCATTATTGGATCTGCCGTTAAGTTCGGACTAGTTACCAGTAAAAGAGAGTTACTGACTACTACTAATCTGTTCCGCCGCATCAAACATGCTTACGATAAGCAGGAAGAGAAAATATACCACCGGGAAGCATTCCTTCATCCTCCTCTCTTCACCCAGATATGTCGGAAGTTCCGTAACCGGGAACTGCCGGTTCATATGTTTGATATCATGCTTATCCGGGAATTCGGCGTGGAGGAGATCAATGCCCAGAACGTAGCGAAAGCCTTCGTGGATGGCGCCCGAATGGTAGGCATTATCGATGAGCGCAATGTTATAGTAGACATTGATATGCTCGCCACTCAACAAGCGCCACGCCGGGAACTAGCCAGCACGGAGATGCCGCTAAACATGTTTAAACAGCAAAGTCAGGAAAGCACAGAGAGTACAACCCCAAGAACACCGGATCCTGATCTGCACATCACTAACACCAACAGGAATTCACAAGCCTCAACGACGTCAGACAGCCCATCGCAGGTGCCCTCACCATCACCCAGAGGATTTGATGCCGTGTCGAGCTTATTTGGCTTGGATACTTTGGGTATCGATGAAACTGTGATACCAGATACCTTCAACAAGGCAGACAGCATGGGACCCGAAGCCATTTTTATACTTCCTTCTACGGTCAAGGAACATGGTAACAGTACTGGTACTGGCACTAACACAACTGCCCTACCCCAGGCAGTAGCCATCCCAACCATGGCAGCAGCTTCTGCTGGGTCCGCTACACAAACAGCTTACACGATCCGAATAACCGGCCCCGGACTGGATACCCAGCTTTCAGTTCACGATGTTGATGACTTAGCTATTGTCGGAGCGCTGCTTGACAAAATACGCCGACAATTGAGCCGGCAAGGGTAATTTACCCAAAGGCAGTTCAGTCCCCGTTATGCCCGGCTCAGACGACTTGATACATAAGGGCATATACATAAGGGTAAGACTATCGAACGGGCTTGAGCAAGGAGATGAACCAATAGCCTGACTCCCGGTCGCGCCCCAGGTAGAAACTGTCGAGCAAGATGACCCTAACATGGTTTTCCCATCCCATGGGCAACCTGCTGCCAGCCGGGGAAGCGGTGAATACTGCTACCGGAGCACGCAGGGCAGCCAAGGAATCGAGGGCGGGCTGCCAGATGGGAATAGGACGGCCTGCCGCCCAAACCTGCTTTACATGCACGGTATCGAGACTTCTCCACGAAGCCAGCCTGAACAAGGCCGGATGCTGCCGCATGTCGCGCATATGCCGCAGGCCCGGGGTAGCCTTACGGGATTGCCACCCAGGATAGGCTGGAATCAGCAGACAAATACCAGAACAAACTCCTATAAGCGTAGCCGCTATAAGCACCCGGGGGCACAAGTGACGGATACCCTGCCACCCAACCCAACCAGCCAGGGCCCCAAACACCCCAATGCCAACCACCAATCGAGCTGAACCGAAACCAACTTCAGGTAGGTGGCTCAGCGCCATAGCCCCCGGGAGAACCAAGAAGACAATCAGCAGCAGACTCCCCCAAACCCACAATACCCTTTTATCAGTCGACCCGGTGCCTTTGGCAAAGGAAATCCGCTGAGTTTCCCAATAGCGCAGCATGCCCGCAACAAGTAGTGCCAGCGGAGGCATTAGGGGAAACATATAGCGTTCTTTCTTTTCCGGCACCACACTCAACAGCAGCAGGCCTGCGACAACCCAACCCAACGCCAGCGCATAGGGGATAAACCCCCTTAAGCGTGGGCGGGCATAGGGCCACGCCAGACTGACCAGTGCCACCAGCGCCCAGAGCCCGGTAAAGGCAAAGAATGACCAGTAATACCAGAAAGGCTGCACATGCCGCTCACCCCACGAAGCTATTTCGGTACGAGCCACTTTCCGCGCGATGGGAGCCACTTGCAGCCCAATATAAATCGGCCAGCTAAGCCCTACCAGCAAGGCCACAGTTGCGGCCACTACAGTACCCCACCCCTGCCGAGCGACCTGCTGACGATGTTCCGGATAGCCAACCAAATACGCCCCCACAAAGGGCATAAGTACCGCGTACACCGTGACAGGACCTTTGCTGAGCATTGAGAAGCCCGCCAGCAGCCCAGCCCCGGAAAACAGAAAATACGCGCGCCCACCAGCCTCAACCCGCTGCCAGCCCCGTACCAGCAGCCACAGGGCCCCAATCATCAGACTAGTAGCAAAAATATCCCACTGCCCCTCCCGGCCGGTAACCATTACCAGCAGACTGCTGGCCAGCACCAGGCTGCCCAGCCAGGCCGTCCGTCCAGGAGCGGCTGCTTCAGCGAGTTGCGCCCGGGTCAGTTCCCGCGCCAGGCCCCAGAAAAAAAAGACCAGCACCGTCGCCGCCAGAGCTGCGGGAAGCCGTAACAGCCACAATTCCTCGGTGGGACCGGTCAGGCACTGAAGAGCGGCGACGGCCCAGGTGGGGAGCGGCGGCTTGGCCAACCGTACTTCGCCATTCATCGTCGGAATCAGCCAGGAGCCCCCGGCCACCATTTCCCGGGCGGCCACGAAGTTGCGGGCTTCCATCAAACTGATTTCGGGGGCGCTACCGTGCACGAAAAAACTACAGCCACAGACCACCAATACCGATAGAATTCGCCCCCACGGGGAGCTACTGATTGCCGTAGTACGCATAGCGATTTGATTGACGGAACTACCTGCCGCGAAGAAAAAAGATACCTGGCTACCCTTCCTGCCGCTCCCTACAGCTGACGGCGGAGCATGGCGCGGAGCTGCCGGACATTATCCACTTCGTAAGCATCTGGTGAGGTAGCCACAACCCGGCGAACGGCCTTAGCCGAACGCCCGCCAAAGACCACTACCGCCCGGCCTAAGGCATGGATGCGGGCGGACCGTTCAGGGCTTATGTTATCCTTATGCACTACGGCCGCCTGCACCGACGGTAAATGCCGCAGCCGGTCCAGCTCTTTTTCAAAGTCCCCGGTCATTTCCAGCCCCAGCGGCACGGTGGGCAGTAAGTCGTGCAGGTAGTTGAGGGTGGCCACCTGAGTGGTCAGGATCAGCAGCCGTTCAGCCGGTACCTGGTAGCGGGTGAGCAACTGCTGCAGGCGGCGGGCCAGGACCCGGCTCCGGGTGGCATCGGCACTCGAACAGGCATCATCTTCGTGCAGGTCGAGGTGTAAGTAGGGAAACTCTCCCCGTCGGGCTAGGTGGGCTAACAGCATTTCAAGGGTAATTACGTGCTCGTGCTGCAGCCAGTCATGGGGCCACCCACCGCGGTAAGGCAGACGGGTAAGCACCGCGGCGGTGGTCTGGCTGACGCACCCCTGGCCATCGGTCATGGAGTCGAGCGTGTGGTCGTGATAGAGAACCGGAATGCTGTCCTGACTTAACCGTACATCTACTTCCACCCCATCAGCCCCCTGGCGCAGGGCCCGGGCAATACTCCGCAGACTACTCGGCGGCAAGGGGTTGAAAAGATGGAAGAAGCCTGACCCAGCGTGACCGATTACCAGGGGCCGGCGCAGCCGGCCCGCCCCGGGGTCCGGATCCTGCTGGCCGGGGCCCGGGGCGGCAATGATGCTACCGGCCAGCAGCAGTAAGCCTGCCCCCACCATCACAACCCCCCAACCGTGACCAATGCTGCGCGTCATAGCTATGCTGTGGAAAGGGAACGAAAAACTTAGCCCCGGACCCTGGGGGACCAGGGAAATACAGATGGAGGCTATACGCAGCATACCGGGACCAGGTAATTCCGGTTACATTTGCCCCGTACCCGGGCGCACATTTTATCTCCTCTTTTCCCTACCCTCACGCATGGCCTCCATTCTTATAACGGGCTGTGCGGGCTTTATTGGCTCGCACCTGACCGAACGGTTGCTTCTTGAGGGGCACCGGGTTATTGGCCTCGACAACTTCGACCCCTTCTACGCCCGCGGGCACAAGCAGCGCAACCTCACTGGCTTTCGCCACCACCCCTTCTTCACCTTTGTTGAGGCCGACCTACGCCACGGGTTTGAGACTCTGCTGGATTCGGGTTCCCCTGAGCCTATTGAGGTTGTCGTGCACTTAGCCGCCAAAGCCGGGGTGGGTCCTTCCGTGAAGGAGCCCATTGCCTACCTGGAAAATAACATTATCGGCACCACTCGCCTGTTGCAGTGGATGCGGCAGCGTAAAATTCAAAAGCTGTTTTTTGCTTCCTCCTCGTCCGTATATGGCAATACCCGGCAACAGCCGTTTCAGGAAGATATGAATGTCCTGGCCCACGGCATCTCGCCTTACGCCGTTTCCAAACTTACCGGCGAGCAGCTCACCGCTACCTATCACCATCTTTATGGACTCGACGTGCTTAATGCCCGCTTCTTCACCGTCTATGGTCCGCGCCAGCGCCCCGACCTGGCTATTCACAAATTTGCGCGCCTGATGCAGGCCGGGCAGCCTGTTCCCGTATTCGGGGATGGTACCACCGCCCGGGACTACACCTACGTGGACGACACGGTTGATGGCATCGTCCGGAGCATTGCTTATTTGCTACAGCATACCCACGTGTGCGAGGTCGTCAACCTGGGCAACAACCGCCCGGTACCCCTGCTGGCGCTGATTCAGGCCGTTGGCGAAGCCCTGGGGTGTCAGCCTGAGCTGGAGTTCCTGCCCATGCAGGCCGGCGACGTAAACGTGACTTATGCTGACATCAGCAAGGCGCACCGCCTACTGGGCTACGCGCCAAAAACGACGCTGGCCCAGGGATTAGCGGAATTTGTGCAGTGGTTGGAGACTGAGCCGAAGTTGTACGAACCGGCTTCCCCGGTGGGGTAGCCGCCCGCCGGTGCCGGTTTCCCTCTCCCTGCTTACCCCCCACCTATGCCGGTGACTGGCGTTGCTCCCGCCGTAGCAGCACGATGTTGCGGGCATAGACCACCGTGCCGAATACGTTGCCGATCAGTAGCACTGCGTCGCGGCGCAGGATAGCGTAGGTGAGAATAAGCACCGAACCGACGAAGCTGATAGCCCAGAAGCTCAGCGGCAGCGACGACTCACCCTTGCGTTCGGAGTAGATCCACTGGTAGACGAAACGCAGCAGGAAGACGGCCTGCCCCACCGAGCCCAGCACCAACAGGCCGGCCGGGATACGGCGGCCCAGCATGGCCCGCAGGCTGAAGTGCTGATTGCCGGCCACAAACCAGCCCAGCATGGCCAGCGGAAACCCGTAGGCCGCCGCCCGAAACCAGGCATTCAGCTTATGCCACTCGCCCAACAGCTGCAGATTGCGGATGTAGATGGCATAGCTGATGAGCTGGGCCGCCAGAATGATGGGGTCGTGGCGCAGCATGCCGTAGAGGATCATCAGAAACGAGGATATCAGGCTGATCTGCCAGAACAGCGTGGGCACCAATACCCGTTGGGCCCGCTCGCTCTGCACCCACTGCAGCACGATGCGGCTCGAAAACAGCAGCTGCGACACCAGGCCAATGCCCAGCGCAATCGTCTCCGTTCTCATACGCGGCTAACGGCCCACCCCGTCGGCGCGGTGGTACTCCCCGATTTCGTAGTTCTTCCAGCGGCTGCGGATCCAGCGGAAACCGAACGTGTCCACTAGCGGCTTCCAGGCGCGGTTCCAGAGGTTGTACTTGGCCGTGCCGGCAAAGCGCGGGAAGTGCTGCACCGCAATCTGCTGCACCCGGCCGCCCTGCAGCTGTACCAGCGCGCCCAGGAAGCGGTGCATGCCATGAAACAGCGGCAGCCGGCGGGCATACTCAATCTTGATGATCTTGAGCGGGCAGCCCGTATCCTGAATGCCGTCGTTGATGAGCGTGCGGCGCACGGTGTTGGCAATCCGGGAGGAAAGCTTCTTAACGAACGTATCCTGGCGCCGGGCCCGAATGCCGTTCACCATGTCATACTGCGGGAAGAACTCGAAGAAGCGCAGCAAATCGAGCGGCGAAGTCTGAATGTCGGAGTCGATGTAGCCGATGAGCGTGCTGCGGCAGTGGTCTACCCCCGCTTTGATGGCCGTGCTCAGTCCCTGGTTCCGGCTCAGGGAGATAAACTCGTAGCGGGCATCGTGGCGGCAGACGTCGCGCAGGATGGGCAGCGAGCCGTCGGTGCTGCCGTCGTTGACGAACAGCACCGTAGTGGCCACCGGGGTCTGGGCCAGAAACCGGTTCATCTCCACCACAAACTGGCGCAGGCTTTCTTCCTCGTTATAGACTGGCACCAAGACGGTTAGGGACTGGAGGGCCAGGTAAGCAGAATTATCAGACATAGACAAGCGAATAGCGGGGCTCAAAGTAGCAACTATTTCCCCGGCCCGCCGCCGGGGTGGCGGGCTTTGCCGATACTGCCGATGCCCGGCCGGGGTTACAGGTCGCCGCTATTCCCGCCGGATTCCAGCCGCTATCGTGGAGTGCCGCGCCCGCAGCACCGCTACCACTTCCTCCAGGGTTACCTGAGAGGCCGCCAGCAGCACCAGCAGGTGGTAAAGCAAGTCGGCTACTTCGCCTTTCAACCCTTCGATATTGCCCCCCACGGCGTCGATAACCGTTTCAACGGCCTCCTCACCCACTTTCTGGGCAATCTTGGGCATTCCCTTGCGAAACAGGGAAACCGTGTAGGAATTCGGCTCTTCCGCCGGAAAGTCGCGGCGGCGCTGCACCAAGCGCTCCAGCTCCGCCAGAAAGCCCACCGGGGCCGCCGGGTAGGCCGTTTGCTCCGGCTGCTCGAAGCAGCTGGTCGTGCCGCGGTGGCAGGTGGGGCCGTCGGGACGGGCCCGGATCAGGATAGCGTCGCCGTCGCAATCGGGGTGCAGGCTGACCACGGTGAGGTAGTTGCCCGAGGTTTCGCCCTTGGTCCAGAGCCGGTTCTTGGAGCGGGAAAAGAACGTCACGCGTCCCTCCTGTTGGGTTTTCGCCCAGGCTTCCTCGTTCACGTAGCCCAGCATCAGCACCTGGCCGGTATCGGCATCCTGCACCACGGCGGGCAGCAGGTCATTCATTTTCGCAAAGTCCAGCATTGGTTTTTGGTTAATAGTTTTTGGTTTTTGGTCCTGATTCTGGCCAAAAACCAAAAACCACTAACCAAAAACCAACTGGCTACAGGCGGACCGGGATACCGTCCTGGCGCAGGTGTTCCTTCAGGGCCCGGATGCCGATTTCGCCGAAGTGAAAGATACTGGCCGCCAGCCCGGCGTCGGCCTGGGCCTGCTGAAACACGTTGGTGAAGTCCTGCAGGGAGCCGGCACCACCCGAGGCCACCACCGGCACCGACACAGCCCGGCTCACGGCCCCGGTAATATCGAGGGCAAAGCCATCCTTGGTGCCGTCGTTGCTCATGCTGGTGAGCAGGATTTCGCCGGCCCCGCGGTCAGCGGCCTCCCGGCACCACTGCACCGCGTCGCGGCCGGTGTTGTTGGTACCGGCGCGGGTGTAGATCTGCCAGCCATCCGCGTCGTGGTAGCGGGTATCGGCGGCCACCACAATGCACTGGCTGCCGAAGCGGCGGGCCAGCTCATCGATCAGCCCGGGCCGCGCCAGGGCCGCCGAGTTGATGCTCACCTTATCGGCCCCGTTCATAAGCAGCGCTTCCACATCCTGCACCGTCCCAATGCCCCCGCCCACGGTGAACGGGATATCCAGCTCCCGGGCCACCTCGCGCACCAGCGCCACCAGCGTGGTGCGCTTCTGATTGGTGGCCGTGATATCGAGAAACACCAGCTCGTCGGCTCCTTCACGGGCGTAGCGGGCC
The DNA here is from genome assembly GCF_039539565.1 of Hymenobacter fastidiosus. Taxonomy (NCBI): domain Bacteria; kingdom Pseudomonadati; phylum Bacteroidota; class Cytophagia; order Cytophagales; family Hymenobacteraceae; genus Hymenobacter; species Hymenobacter fastidiosus. The sequence continues at coordinate 85,760 of NZ_BAABDJ010000024.1, forward strand.
GCCAGGGCTACCGGGTCGCCGGCGTCGCGCAGCCCCTCAAAGCGCACGCCTTTCACGGTGCGACCATCTTTGATATCGAGGCAGGGAATAATGCGTTTGGTTAGCATAGGGGGGATTTGGTTTTTGGTTTTTGGTGGGTGGTTGTTGGTGGGTGGTTTTTGGTTTTTGGTGGGTGGTTGTTGGTGGGTGGTTTTTGGTTTTTGGTGGGTGGTTGTTGGTGGGTGGTTGTTGGTGGGTGGTTTTTGGTTTTTGGTGGGTGGTTGTTGGTGGGTGGCCTCCTTCCGGATAAAGGCAATTGGTTTTTGGTGGGTGGTTGTTGGTG
>NZ_BAABDJ010000025.1:0-1353 GCF_039539565.1 Hymenobacter fastidiosus
GCCGCAAACTGCCGCCGCTTGCCTTCGAGCGTGTGCCAGCGGTGGTAGCGCTCCCAGGCCGGGGCGAAATCGGTGAGCAAGTCGTCAAATTTGGCCACGTGTAGGCTGGTCAGGGCAAGGAACTGGCGCGGCTTCTCCCGTAGGCAGATGTAATCCATCCCCAAAGTTACGGCTGCCTCGCACGAGTTAACTTAGCAACCTTTTCCGAATCAAGTCTAAAGGATTGGTCCGCCTGCTGGGCCCCCTGCACGGTCGAGCGCAGGCTTTGCCCGTCGCCCGCCACCCAATCTCCGGCCTGCGCCTGCGGCGTGAACCAGCGCCCAAACGCCTGGGCCAGCGCGTCTTTGTCCAGCCCTTGCAGCAGGTCCCGAAAGGCCCCGTAGCTGGGCAGGCCGTGGCGCAGGCCAAAGTAGGTGGTGAAAAAAGCCGCGTTGCTGCGGCCAAACTGGGCCATTTTCCGCGGGCCTTGGTACCCGCTGGCAATGGCCAGAAACGTCATCCACAACAGCGCGGGCAGCGCAAAGCGTTGCCCTTGCCGACGACGCGGGGCGCGCACTTGATGAAAAAATTCGGCTAACTCCATTGCGTTTTTTATCAGCAAATTTACCGCGCTAAATAGAACGTATCAACTCCGGGGGCGTGAGCAAGCACACGCTGAGCCAGCGCAGGCCGCTGCACTTGACCAAGTGGGAATCACTGCTGCGCACGGCATCGCGGTAGATGCCGCGGGCCGCGATGCGCGGCCCCCAGCGGCGCTCCAGGGTTTCGTCCAGCCCAAAGACCAGGGGACCCGCCGGCAGAAAGGTGGCCACGAGCTGGCCCAGTAGCAGGCGGCTGGCGGTGCGGGCGCTCCACCTGGCCCGGCTCAACACCCGGTGGTGCTTGTGCCAGGCCGGCTGCTGGCCCAGGCCCACGATGCGCAGCACCGAGGTGATGGTGCGTTTGCCCGGCGCCAAGATAGCCCCCAGCGGCAAGAGCTGCACGTGGGCGAAGACGCGGCGGCAAAAGTGGCCGGAATAGGGTACATTACGGCTTGAAACTCGCGGGGGAAGGTGGGCATAGCAGCACGGTGTCGTTACCCAAAGCTAAGCCTGGCCCACCCGGCGGGTTTCTTTTTTGTCCCTACCCAACCTCCAAAAGGCCAAAGTCAAGCTAAGGTCATGCGTTGCTGCCGCCGGAGCGCAACCGCTCGTCTTGGCCACAAATGATATTCGTCTCCATGGGCGAGGTGTGCCCCTGCTGGTTTCGAGGTTCCGACATCGCGCAGGACCGTACGAAGTTCACTTCGCAATACCCTTGCCGGGGCCCGGTCGGAACAGTTGCAATGCCGGCTTCTGCTTCACCTGTCCCCAC
>NZ_BAABDJ010000026.1:0-23586 GCF_039539565.1 Hymenobacter fastidiosus
AACGCATGGATTAGCTTGGCAAACATCAAACGGGTGCTCAAATTCTGCTAACTCAAACAGCTTCTTAGCAGTTGGTGATCCTCAGACCGCCTTATCCAGCCGCGGCACTCCGTCCCCCTGATGCAACGCTTATCCATCAATAAATCCCTTCCGCAGGACAGCGACTGGTAGCCGGACCGGTGCGGGTGCGGGCCGAGCATTTGGCCGGCGATGGGCAAGCCGACCTGCGCGTGCACAGTGGGCGCGACAAGGCCGGGTATGCCTACCCGCGGGAGCACTGGGCCTACTGGCAGCACCGGCTGCCCGCTGCCCAGCTAGTGCCGGGAGCCTTCGGCGGGAACGTAACGACGATAGGTCTAATGGAATCCGAAGTACGGGTCGGCGATTGCTTCCAGGTAGGCACGGCCGTACTAAGGACCATTCAGCCCCGGCGGCCGTGCGTGAAGCTGGGCATCCTGCTCGCCAGGCTGGCCGCCGACGTGACGTTCTACGTGCCGGCTATTATCAGCTACGAGCTAAGCAAAAAGCGCCTGCGCCGGTTTTAAAGCGTTCCGCAGGTAGGGTGCTGCCGTAACGCGAAGTTGCCGCAGCCGTGTAGCCGGGAGAAAGACCAGGGTGCCTCTGACCGTTCGGAAGCTGCCAGAGCGCTGGTTTGACACCCGGAGCCAGCCGGAACAGAAAAATGTTTCGGGCGTCTCAGTTCTGCTGCCGCAGCAGCACCAGGCGCTGGTGCTGGCCGTTCAGCCCGGCGGTGTACACGCCGCCGGGCACCGGCTGGCCGGCCTCATCCTGCCCGTTCCAGGCGAGGCTGTGCGCGCCGGCCGGCTGGGGGCCGGTGACCAGCGTGCGCACCACCGTGCCGGCCGCGTTGCGGATCTGCAGCTGGAAACTACCGGGCGTCAGCACCGAATAGCGCAGGTTGGTGCTGCCGCCGAAGGTGCGGTTGTCGGGGGCTTCGAGGGTGACGGCGTCGGGGGCGGTATGGCCCAGCGGGGTGGTGTTGAGCTGCAGGCCCTGGATGGTAACCGTCACGGGCTGGCTGTCCAGCCGGCAGCGCAGGCGCAGCAGCTGGCCGGCGGCTTCGTACTGCCATTCCGTCGCCGGCACCGGTTCGCCATTCCGCAGCATACCCGTGGGGGCCGAGGCTACGCGGGGTACCAGCAGCTCAATTGTCCGGCTGGCGGGGGCATTGGGGTAGGCTTTGCCGCTCACGCTGACCCGGATATCGGCCTGATTGGGTCGCAGAGTCCCCTGAAATGAAATCAGCTGGTACTGCCTGGTCTGCGCCACCAGGCGCGATTGGCCGTCATCGTCGTACATCGTGAAGCTGGAGGCGGACACGGTGGGGTCGGCGTAGTAGCGCACGCGCAGGGTGTCGGTGTGGTAGCGGGCGGTGGTGTTCACGTAGGAAGCCAGGGGCAGGAAAGCTCCGGCCCGCACCAGCAGCGGAATACGCGCCAGCGGAGCCGGCACGCCCGCCGTCCGGCCGCCGGGCAGGGTGGCGTTGGAGTAGAAGTCGATCCAGTTGCCGGCGGGCAGCACCACGTTGCGGCGGCGCTGACCGGGCTGAATGACGGGCGCCACCAGCAGGTTGGGGCCGAGAAAATACTGGTCGTTGACGTTGGTGAGGGCCGCCGTATTCTGGGCAGCAAACGCGCGCTGCTGGCGGGCGGTGAGGCGCTCCTGCCCCCAGGCGCTGGATGCCGTGGTGCTCCAGCTCCAGTCGGCGGTCAAAGACTGGTCTGACTCCTGATCCGCTGCCGTTTCTCCTTCACCCGGGGTATCGCCCAGGCGCAGATACGGCGCGCCGTAGTTCATGGGCCGGGCCAGGGGCGTACCGGTCTGGTTGTTTTCCCAGGCCAGGGTGTAGAGGTAGGGCAGCAGCTCGTAGCGCAGGTGGGTCGCGTCGCGCACGATGCTCTGGTAGGGCTCCGGGTACCAGTAGGGCTCGGGCGGCACCCCTTCGCCGTGCGGCCGCAGGATGGGGCCGAGGCTGGCCATCTGCAGCCAGCGGGTGTAGAGCTCACTATCCACGGGCCCCACGCAGAAGCCGCCGGCATCGGAGTGCATGTAGCCCACGCCGCCCAGGCCCATGCTCAGCATCATGGGCACCTGGGCCTGGAAGCCCGACCACGAGCGGTTGATGTCGCCCGACCAGGGGAACACGCTGTGGCGCTGCATGCCGGCCCAGCCCGAACGGGCCAGGTTGAACAGCCGATCATTGGGATACTGGCGGGCGTAGTTTTCGCTCAGAATGCCGGCCCAGGCCTGCCCGTAGGCGTTGTGAATACGGCGGGTGGGGCCCAGGTCGTAGCGCATGTCGGCGGGCTGGTTCTCGGGCTCGCCCAGGTCGCTCCACCAGCCGCCCACGCCGTCCTGCTTCAGCCGGTCGTACTGCGCCCACATCCACTGCCGGGCTTTGGGCCGAAACATATCGATCAGCGTAGCCGGCCCGGCCCAGAACGACTCCACGGTGTAGGGCTGGCCGTCGGTGAGGCCGCGGCCTACCAGGCCCTGGGTGCGCACCAGCGCGTCGTTGCGGGAGGTGCGCATCACGTAAGGCTCCGAAATCAGAATGGTTTTGACGCCGGCCGAGTCGAGGCGGCGCATCATGCGCTTGGGGTCGGGGAAGTTCTGGGGCACCCAGCTGAAATCACCCTGCCGGGTGGTGCCGCCAAACCAGTACAGGTCCAGCACGAGGCCGTCGAGCGGGAAGCCCGCGCGGCGCATCCGGCCGGCCACCTGGTACATTTCCTGCTCCGTCCTGTAGCCAAAGCGGCTTTGAATCAGGCCCATGCCCCAGCGCGGGGGCAGCGGCTGCCGCCCGGTGAGGGCCGTGTAGCGGCTCAGGATTTCGGCGTAGGAGCTGCCCGCGATGATGAAGTAGCCCAGGTTCTGCAGGCCCTCGCCGCGGTATTCGAGGGTGTTCTTTTCCGTGGCGCCCAGGTCGAGGGTGCCGGCGGTGTGGTGGTCGAAAAACAGCATGTAGCCCCGGCTGCTGACCACCGTGGGCAAACTCACGTTGAGGGTGGGCTCGCCGTTCTGGTAGCTGTAGTGGGCTTCGTTGTAGAGCGTGAGCTTCCGGCCCCGGCGGTCCAGCGGCAGGGCGCGGGAGCCGGTGCCGTAGAGGTGCTCACCGGGCTGCAGGCCAAAGGAAACGCCGGTGCCGCCAGCCGCGTTGCCGGCCGCCGTCAGCTGCTGAAACGCGCCGCCCTGCTCCGCCACCAGCGTCTCGCCGTTTTGCTGGTAGCTGACGCGCAACGGGTTCTTCTGGATGACGATGGTAATGCTGGGGTCAGTTTTCCATTCCAGCGTTGTACTGCCTGCCGTTACGCTGCCGGCCCGGTGCGCCTCAAAAGCGACTGCCGATGCCCCCTGGTCTGGTCCTTCGAGGTGTTTGCCAGGGGCGCTCCAGGGCTCCGGGGCCTGCATGACGCTCACCGACGAATCGGGCCGGATGGGCTGGCCGGCGGGGTAGTATTCTACCCGCACCACGCCCTCGGCCCAGGGCCGCACGCGCAGGGTGCCGCCGTCGGTGCTCCTGATGCTCAGCATGCCGTTGGCGTAGGCGTGGGAGCGGTAGTTGCCGATGGAAACTGCTGTAGTCGCTACTGCGCGCCGCTCAAACGGATCCTGAGTGGGTGGGCCGGCCTCGCGCTGGGCGAAGGCGGCCGGAGCCAGGGGCAGCAGCAGGAAGGGCAGCAACAGGGAGCGGCAGAAACGGGTAGTCATAGCAACGGAAATCAATGGGGCCGCCAAGATAGTAGGTTGGCGGCGGCGGGGCTAACTTTCCCAGCAACGAGGCGGCCAAATCCGGCGTACAGCCTAGCTCACCCCCTAACTCCCCTGGCTATGACCCTCACGTCCGCTAATCTCAGCGACCACCTCTACTCGACCAATCTGGCGTTGAGCGACCTGTTCAACAACCACACCTTCGCCCACGACCCCAGTGGCCTGGTTCCTATTATCGACAGCTGGGTGCCCTACCTGCAAAATTCCACCAGCTCGGTAACGACCACGGCCGCCGAGGCGCTGAGCCAGCTGAAGGAATATGTGCAGACCGGTGACCGGGCCAACGCCATTACTTTGCTCCAGCGCCTGGGTGAGCAGGCCTCCAAATCGGCTGCCAACGTGCACGAGATAGTCGGCAACCACCTGCACAACGGCCTCGGCGACCAGATGCGCCACCTGGGCCAGCTGCTGATTATGGCCTCCGGCAACCTGAAAGGCTACGTAGGCAGCCGGGTGTAGGTAATAGACTTGTTCCCGAATAAGCAATAATGAAAAAAGAACGTCATGCTTCATCTGGCGTCCGCGCAGCCGAAGCATCTCTACCGCATTAGTAATCAATGCTACAGCAACAAAGCGGTAGAGATGCTTCGACTGCGCGGACGCCAGATGAAGCATGACCGCTGAATTTGCGCTTTTCTGTATTTAGGAACAAGTCTAATGAGGTAATGAGGGACGCCGGTGATTGGGTGATTGGGTAAACCGGCTGTCCTCCGGAGCAAAGCGAAGGACCTCTACCGCTTCCACTCTTAGCCTAGACATGGTGCATTAAAAGGCGGATGCCCTTGCTCCGATATCCTGTAAAACCTTAGTTCAACGTTCAAAGCCCGGTGCCGTTTGCGGGGCAGAGGGCTTTGCTCTTTTAATGGCGGGCGCGGTGAATTACGAGGAAGGTCCTTCGCCAGCTCAGGATGACAGCCGGTTTAGCTGATCGCCCAATTCCTTGCTAATACCCCTGGGCGGAATCGTCGCCGCGGGGGTCGGCTCCGCTTTCGAGGCGGCCGTCGGGCAGCACCCGGATGGCATCGATACGGCCCCAGGCGCTGCGCGGCTTGAGAATATAGCCACGCTGGCGCAGCGAGTCGATGGTCATCGGCAACAGCGCATTTTCTTCCACGTCGATCTGGTCGGGCAGCCACTGGTGGTGCAGGCGCGGGGCCGCTACGGCCTGCTGCATGGGCATGTCGTAATCCACCACGTGCAGGATGGCCTGCAGTACGCTGGTGATAATAGTGCTGCCACCGGGCGTACCCACGACCATCTTCAGCTGGTTGTTCTGGAGCAGAATCGCGGGCGTCATGGAAGACAGCATCCGTTTGCCGGGGGCAATGGCATTGGCCACGCCGCCCACCAGCCCGTAGGAATTTGGCACGCCGGGCTTGGCCGAGAAGTCGTCCATTTCATTGTTGAGCAGAAAGCCCGCGCCGGCTACTACCACCTTGCTGCCGTAGCCGCCGTTGAGGGTGGTCGTGCAGCTCACCGCGTTGCCCTGGGCATCGACGATGCTGTAGTGCGTGGTCTGGTCCGATTCGTAGCCGGGCAGGCCCGTGCCGGCCGCCATGTCCTTGCTAGCGGTGGCGCGGTGGGGCCGGGTGGTGGCCATGCGCTGCCGGGTGTAGCCTTTGTCGAGCAGCCGCGCCGTCGGCACCCGGCCAAAATCCGGGTCGCCGAGAAACGTGGCGCGGTCGGCGTACACGCGGCGCTGGGCTTCCGTGATGAGGTGGACGGCGGCAGGGGAATGCCAGCCCGCGGCCCGCAGATCACAAGGCTCCAGCATCTGCAGCAGCTGCAGTAGGGCCACGCCGCCGGAGCTGGGCGGCGGAAACGTCAGCACGTCGTAGCCCCGGTACTGGCCGTGCAGCGGGGTGCGCCACTTGGGCTGGTAGGCTTGCAGGTCCTGTTTGGTGATGATACCCCGGCCCCGCTGCATCTCGGCCACGATGAAGTCGGCCGTTGGCCCCTCGTAGAAGCCCGCCCGGCCCTGGTCGCGGATGCGCTCCAGGGTGCGGGCCAGGTCGGGGTAGCGGATAACGTCGCCCTGCTGCCAGGGCCTGGCCCCGGCGGGGCGGAGGTAGGCCAGGGGCGCCGAACCGTTGTATTTGCGGAAGCCGGCCTGGTTGCTGGTGAGGCCGGTGGCTTCCTTTTGCGTCAGGGCCAGCCCTTTGGCGGCCAGGTCTACGGCGGGCTGCACCAGGGTGGCCCACGGCAGCTTGCCCCGCTTTTTGTGCAGCGCTTCCATGCCCGCCACGGTGCCGGGGACGCCGGCCGCCAGGTGGCCCAGCGTGCTCAGATCGGTTATCACCTGACCCTGCTGGTCGAGGTACATATCCCGCGTGGCCGCCGCCGGGGCCGTTTCGCGGAAGTCCAGGGCGCCTTCCTGCCCATCGGCGGCGCGGTAAAGCAGAAAGCCGCCGCCGCCGATATTGCCGGCCGCGGGCAGGGCCACGGCCAGCGCGAACTGCACCGCCACGGCCGCATCGTAGGCATTGCCCCCCCGGCGCAGGATCTCCACCCCGATGCGCGAGGCTTCCGGGTGGGCCGACACCACCATGGCTTTGCTGGTCGTGACGCCCGGGGTTGCCCGGGGCGGGGCGGCGTACACGGCGGCGGGGGGCGCCGCCCTGGTGGCCGCAGTTTGGGCGGATGGAGCGGCGGTAGTGCAGGAAAGCAGCGCCGCCAGTCCTGGCAGGAGCAGGCGAGAGTTCATGGGCATGGGGTGAAGGTAAGCGGCGGCGGGGAAAAGCAGCTGGCCCCCGGACACGCCTGCCGGGGGGCGCCGGATAAGATCAAATCATTAAAACGCTTTCGTACTGCGCGGGTAATTGTAGATTTGGCCCAAACCCCAATTCGCTATGGATACTTCCGCCTCTTCCGCCGCCGTCTCGTTGTCCCTCGTGCAGCACGATTCCTGGCTCGCGCCCTTCGAACCAGTATTGTTGCTCCGGCAGCAGCGGCTGGAACAACGCCTCGCCGACATCACCGCGCAGTACGGCTCCCTGACGAAGTTTGCTACTGCTCACCAGCGTCTGGGCCTCAACTACGACGGCCGCCGCCGGGGCTACTGGTTCCGGGAGTGGGCCCCCGCCGCCACCTACCTGTCCCTGATCGGGGATTTCAACCGCTGGGACCGGGGCGCCACGCCCCTGCACAAAGGCGCCGATGGCGTGTGGGAAGTGTTTCTGGCCGACAAGGAATACCAGGGCCGCCTGGTTCACGGCAGCCGCTACAAGGTGCACGTAGCCAACGACGCGCGCGGCCGGGACCGGCTGCCGGCCACGCTGCGCCGCGCCGTGCAGGATGCGGACAGCAAGGACTTCGCCGGCCAGGTCTGGCGGCCGGAAACTCCCTTCGGCTGGACCGACCAGAAATTCCGCATTCAGAATTACGTCCGGGAGCCGTTCATCTACGAGGCCCACGTGGGCATGGCCACGGAGGAACACCGCTTAGGGACTTACCTGGAATTCGCTGAGAAAGTGCTGCCCCGGATTCAGGCGCTGGGCTACAACTGCATTCAGCTGATGGCCATCATGGAGCACCCCTACTACGGGTCCTTCGGCTACCACGTGGCCAATTTCTTCGCTCCATCATCGCGGTTCGGCACACCCGAGGAGTTGAAACACCTGATCAACGAGGCCCATAACCGGGGTATTGCGGTATTGCTCGACGTGGTGCATTCCCACGCCGTGAAGAATGAGGCCGAGGGCCTGGCCGACTTCGACGGCTCCGGCGGCCAGTATTTCCACGAGGGCGAACGGGGCAACCACCCCGGCTGGGACTCCAAGCTGTTCGACTACTCCAAGCCCGAAGTGCAGCAGTTTCTGCTCAGCAACCTGCGCTACTGGCTCGAAGAGTTTCACTTCGACGGCTTCCGCTTCGACGGCGTAACCAGCATGCTCTACCACCATCACGGCGAAGGCGTGGCCTTCGGAGGTTACGACCAGTATTTTGGTCCCGAAGTAGATGAGGACGCCGTGCTGTATCTGCAGCTGGCTACTACCCTCGTTCACGAAATGAAGCGCGGGGCCCTGCTTATTGCCGAAGACATGAGCGGCATGCCCGGCCTCTGCCGCCCGATTGCCGAGGGCGGCATCGGCTTCGACTACCGCCTGGCCATGGGCATCCCCGACTACTGGATCAAGCTGCTCAAGCATAAGCGCGACGAGGACTGGAGCCTGGGCGAGCTGTGGTATACGCTCACCAACCGCCGCGCCGGCGAAAAAACCGTGGCCTACGCCGAAAGCCACGACCAGGCCCTGGTAGGCGACAAAACCCTGGCCCACTGGCTCATGGATGCCGCCCTGTACGAGCATATGCACAAAGACGACCCCGACGCCGGCGTAGCCCGGGGTCTGGCGCTGCACAAAATGATCCGCCTGCTCACCCTGAGCCTGGGCGGCGAAGCTTACCTGAGCTTCATCGGCAACGAGTTCGGCCACCCCGAGTGGGTCGACTTCCCCCGCGCCGGCAACGACTGGAGCTACCAGCACGCCCGCCGCCAGTGGAGCCTGGCCGACAACCCCGACCTCAAGTTCCAGTACCTCCAGGCCTTCGATAAGGCCATGGTGACCACGGCCCGCCAGCGCCGCCTGCTGGCCGCCGCCCCCGCCCGGAAGCTTAACGAGGACCACACGAACCAGGTGCTGATCTTCGAGCGCGGCGGCCTGATCTTCGTCTTCAACCTCCACATCACCGCCAGCATCCCCGACTACCGCTTCTTCGTGCCCCAGCCCGGCCGCTACCGCGTGATTTTGTCGTCGGATGCCGCCGGGTTTGGTGGCTTCCAGCGCGTGGACGACACGCTGACCTACGAAACCTTCCGCGAAGACGACGTGGATAAGCTCAGCCTCTACGTGACCAGCCGCACGGCCCTGGTGCTGGCGCGGGTGTAAGTTGCTGGCGGCAGTCTGAAGCCGCAGGCGCGACTGCCAGCCCCATACACGAAGCAAGTCTCCAGACTTGCGGAACAGGGGCTGAATAGCGTCATACTATTGGTTTCAGTCAGTCCGGAGACTGACCGCGGGTTCGGGGCTGGAAGTCTCGCTGCCGGCGGCAGCTCAGACTTCCGCCAGCGCCCAAAACGATAAAAAGATGCCTTATCCAATCCGCGACCAGGGAGGCTTGTATTTTCTGACCTTCACGGTCGTGAACTGGATTGACGTTTTCACGCGCCCGGTCTACAAGGACATTGTTATTGGTAGCCTGCGGTATTGCCAGGCAAAGAAGGGGCTGGAGCTTTTCGCCTTCTGCCTGATGACGAACCACCTGCACCTGATTGGGCGGGTGCGGGAAGGCGGCAGTCTTTCGGACCTCGTGCGGGATTTCAAGAAGTTCACCTCCCAGGCAATCTTTCGGGAAATTCAGCAGAGCCCCCGCGAAAGCCGGCAGGGTTGGCTGCTGTGGCTGTTCACCCGGGAAGGGGAGCGGAATCCGAATAACCTGCACTTTCAGGTGTGGCAGCAGCACAGCCACGCCGTGGAGCTGACTTCAAACACCATGATTCAGCAACGACTGGACTACACGCACCAAAACCCGGTGCGGGCCGGCATCTGCTACCGACCCGAGGACTACGTGTACAGCAGCGCGGCGCAGTACGCGGGGCTGGAAACGGTACTACCGGTTTCGTTGGTGGGGTAGGGCTGGCTGCCGTAATGTGGCGTCTGGCGGCAGTCTGAGCTGCCGCCGGCAGCGAGACTGCTGGCCCCGAACCCGCGGTCAGTCTCCGGACTGACCGCGGGTTCGGGGCTGGCAGTCCTTCCGTCTCCCGTGCCGCCAGTCCGGAGACTGGCTTCGTGCCGCGGCTGGCAGTCGCGCCTGCGGCTTCAGACTGCCGCCAGCTTCTCAGCTCAGCTTTTTGCCGTTGGCAATCAGCTCTACGGCCTCCTGCACGCGGCGCATCCGGGTTTCGGGCTTCTTGGCTCGCTCAATCCACTGCACGTACTCACGACGGTAGGGGTAGGCCAGGGCGTCGAACTTGGAGCGCGTGCCGGCCGTGCGCAGGGCCCGTTCCAGCTCCTCGGGCAGTTCCAGCGTGCCTTCGTCCGTGTCGAGGCCGATAACCAGCTGCACGTCGGAGGTCCAGCTTTTATTGATGGTGTTGCGCAGCTGCTTGTTCACGGGCAGCACGTACTCGCCTTCCTTGTTCTGCACCAGCGTGAGGCGAAACGGGAAGCCGTCGATGGTGCCGCGCACGTGGAAGGGGGCGCGCTGGGGGGCAAATGCCGCGGGTACGTCGAAGGGTATCACGACCAGGACGCCGCCATCGGTGCTATCGAGTTCGAGGGTGGCGTCGAAACGCTGTTCGGAAGAGTCAGACATGAAAGGGAAATAAAGCGCGCTGCGCTAGGCCGCGGGCGGGAAGCTGTTGAGCACCTCGTGCAGGGCGTGGGAGTCGTTGGGGGCCACCACGCGGCAGCGGTCGGCGGGGAAATTGTAGACGGCCTGCAGGCGCTCGGCCACGGCGGCCGACGCGGCCAGAATCAGGTCGGCCCGGCGCAAAGTTAAGCGTTCCAGCTCCAATGCCCAGCCCCGGTCGGCGGGCGTGTCGCGGTCGGCCGCCAGGGAGTGCACGTGCAGCACCAGCGGCCGGCCCGTGCGCTGGCGGATTTCGAGCGCCGCCAGCCATACGGGCCAGTCGGCGGCGTAAATCACCGCAAACTCCTGGCTGGCCGCCTGGGGAGTGGCCAGCCGGGCGTACTGAATAACCCGGAAATTGAGGTCGGCTTCGGCATCGGCGTCGTTGCGCAACGACGCCAGGGCCTGAAGTATCGTGGTCTGGTCGGCGGTGGGAGCAGGGCTGGAAGCAGCCGGTGCCGCGTCCGCTGCCGGTTCCACGAGCGTCAGGTCATCCTCGGGCTGACTTAAAGCACTGGCTTCGGCGGGGCCGGGCTCGCCCCCTTCGTCATCCGATTCCAGCTCGCCACCGGCCATCGGCGCGGTTAGTGGCCGCCGGGCTGGTACCGCTGCCGCACCAGGGCCAGGGGAAGCGGGCGGCGACACTTCGGGTCCGGCATCAGTTGCCGCAACCGGCGGGAGCGGGCCGGCGCCGACGTACGGGGCGGCGGGGGCCCGCCATGCGCCGGGCAACCGCTCGGTCAGGGCTACCGCGGCCGGTTCCAGGTTGCCGAGGCCAATAATCTGCGTTGGCGGAATCGATTCGGTTTCATTGGTCCGGCTCGGCAGCAGCACCGCCAGAGTCAGTGCCGGCGCCAGACGGTGGGCCAGGGCCACGGCACTGGGTTGGGACTGCCCGGCGGCCTGCGCTGGCTCGTCCCAGCCCAGGATCAATACTTTTAGCGGAAGCATTTTCATTGGATAGGCGAACGGCGGAAAAAGAAAATAACGGATAAAAATGCCGTCAGACTAGACGTGAAGGCTATTTTAGGGTTCACGAGGTAATGTTAGGCAAAATTCGCGGGAATCGTTTTTTACCTTGCAGGCTTAATTCTTGCGCTTCCGGCCCCGCCGGAATATTTTTTGCCCGCCCCATTTGCCGCACCTGCACGAGCTGATATGATTGAGGAAAATAATTACATGGTCAATGACCTGGCCGCCAAAGGGAAGCAGGAGTTCTACCCCGGTCCGGTCCTGACCTGCGTCCAGCACGGCAACGACTTCCGGTTTACCTGCGCCAACGGGGTCCAGCTCAGCCTGCACGTCATCACCGATAAGATCCTGCGCTTCCGCTACGCCACCGAAGTGGGCTTCGCCGCCGACTTCAGCTACGCCGTGCCGGTCGATAGTGTCCGGCAGGACCCGGAGTTCCTCGAATTCAGGGAGAAGCCCGACCACTACCGCATCACCACCGACCGCCTGATCTGCACCATCGCCAAGGAAACGCTGTACGTGCGGGTGCTCGACCGCTCGGGCAACGTGCTGACGGCCGACGAGAAGGGCTTCCACTGGGAGCACGACGACGACACCGGCAACGACATCGTGAAGATGAGCAAGCAGGTGCAGAGCGGCGTGCACTACTACGGCCTCGGCGACAAGCCCGACAACATGAATCTGCGCGGCAAGCGCTTCACCAACTGGGGCACCGACACCTACGGCTACACCAAAGGCAGCGACCCGCTCTACAAGAACATTCCGTTCTACCTGGAGCTGCAGCAGAAAATTGCCCACGGCATTTTCTTCGACAACACCTTCAAAGCCAGCTTCGACTTCGCCGCCGAGCGGGCCGACGTCACCAGCTTCTGGGCCCAGGGCGGCGAGATGAACTACTACTTCATCTACGGCCCTTCGCTGCTGGAGGTGACGGAGGAATATACGCGCCTGACCTGCCCGCCCGAGCTGCCGCCTATGTGGGCCCTGGGCTACCACCAGTGCAAGTGGAGCTACTTCCCCGAGAGCAACTTCAAGGCCATTGCCCAGGGCTTCCGCGACCGGAAAATTCCCTGCGACGCGCTCTACCTCGACATCGACTACATGGACGGCTACCGGTGCTTCACCTGGAGCCCCACGCACTTCCCCGACCCCAAGAAGATGGTGCGGGAGCTGGCCGCCGACGGCTTCAAGACCGTCGTCATCATCGACCCCGGCATCAAGATTGACCCCGCCTACAGCGTGTATACCGAGGGGCTGGCCAACGACTACTTCTGCCACCGCGCCGACGGCCCGCTGATGCGCGGCTCGGTATGGCCGGGCCTGTGCAACTTCCCCGACTTCACCCGCCCCGCCGTGCGCGAGTGGTGGGCCGGCCTGTTTAAGGGGCTGATTGGGGAAGACGGCGTGAAGGGCGTGTGGAACGACATGAACGAGCCCGCCGTATTTGAGCGCGGCACCTTCCCCGACGACGTGCGCTTCGACTACGACGGCCACTCCGCTTCCCACAAAAAAGCCCACAACATCTACGGCATGCAGATGGCGCGGGCCACGGCCGAGGGCGTGAAGCGCTTCAGCTACCCCGACCGGCCCTTCACCATCACCCGCAGCACCTACGCCGGCGGGCAGCGCTACTCCTCGGGCTGGACCGGCGACAACATTGCCTCCTGGGAGCACCTGTGGCTGGCTAACATCCAGTGCCAGCGCCTGAGCATTTCGGGCTTCAGCTTTATTGGCTCCGACGTGGGCGGCTTTATTGATACGCCCGATGGCGAGCTGTATTCGCGCTGGATGGCGCTGGCGGCTTTCCACCCCTTCTTCCGCACCCACAGCTCCGGCGACCATGGCGAGCAGGAGCCCTGGAGCTTCGGCGAAGCCACCACCGCCATTGCCCGCCGGTTCATCGAGCTGCGCTACCGGTTGCTGCCCTACATGTACACCACCTTCTGGCAGTACGTGAGCAAGGGCACGCCCATGCTGCGCCCGCTCACCTTCCTCGACCAGACCGACACCGAAACCTACCTGCGCATGGCCGAGTTCGGCCTCGGCGACCACCTGCTGGTGTGCCCCATCACCCAGGCCGGCGCCGACGGCCGCTGGATGTATCTGCCGAAAGGCGACTGGTACTACTACTGGACCGACGAGCCCAAGGCCGGCGGGGCCGAAGTGTGGGCCAGCGCGCCCCTGGACCGGATTCCGCTGTTCGTGCAGGCCGGCGCGGTATTGCCGATGTACCCGCTGATGCAGTATGTGGGGGAGAAGAAAGTAGAGGAGCTGACCCTGCACGTCTACTTCAAAAACGGCACCCAGGCCAGCGTGGTCTACGACGATGGGGGCGAAGGCTACGGCTACGAGCAGGGACAGCGCACCATCCGCCGCTTCACCGTGACGGGTACCGACCAGGGCCTGACCCTGAGCCAGGAAATCGAGGGCGACTACCAGCCCAGCTTCACCACCTACCAGGTGGTGCTGCACGGCCTGCCCTTCCCGCTGACGGCCGTAATGGCCGACGGCGGGGCCGTGGAAGTGACGGCCATAGCGGCCGAAGCCGGAGTCGCGCTGCCGGGGGTGGTGATTGGAGTCGCCTTTGAGAAGCTCACGTTAAGCTAAGCTCCAGCCCGTTTATCACAGCAGAGGCCCGCGACACTCCGTCGCGGGCCTCTGCTGTGATAGCTATAGCCGGCGCGAAGCTGGTTTATCACCCGGCAACTGCTGGTTGTTTTCTGGCCTTTTCGGCTAATCATTTGGTTAATAGGGTGATTTTTCCACAAATTACGCCATCAATCACTTTTTCCATTTTGCTATGAAACATCTGTTACCCATCACGTTTGCGGTTGCCGCCTTGCTTGCGGGCAGTGATAGCCAGGCCCAAAGCCGGCTTCAGGCCGGGACCGCCAAAATGCTCTTTGGCCCGGAGGCCCACCACCCCGCCCGCCCGACGGCCCAGCGCGGCTCCCAGCCGGCCGGCCGCAGCCTCCGTACTACCGCCCTGTCCGTCCCGGGACGGACGGTGAGTCATAACTGGAACGAGACTGCCCGCCGCTGGGAAAATGGTCAGATCAACACCTACACCTATAACGCCCAGGGGCGGCCCACGCAGCAGGTCTACACTGATTCGGTTACCAACCGGCCCAACGGCCGGAATCTGCTGTCCTATAACGCCCAGGGCCTGGAAACCGAGTACCTGAGTCAATTCTGGTCTGGTACAGCCTACGTCAACGGCTACCGCTACCAGACCACCTACGATGCCAAGGGAGAAGAAACCCTGTCTGTATCGCAGGAATGGATTAATAATGCCTGGAAAACACAGTACAGCTCCCGCTACACCAACACCTACAACCCCGCCGGACTGCTCGTCAGTCAGGTGCAGGAAGAGCTGGCTGTCGTCACCAACACCTGGCAGCCGGACGGCCGGCAGACCTATACCTACAACGCCGCCAACCAGTTGACCGGCCTGCTCTACGAGGACTGGGACAGCGGGCGCAGAGCCTACGTGAACGAGGAGCGGATTCGCAACATTGCCTGGTACGACTGGAGCAAAAAGCTCCCCTCGTATTACGAGGCGCAGCAGTGGGATGCGGCCTCCAGCACCTGGGAGAGCGACGAACGTAGCACCATCACCTACCAGGCGAACGGCAGCACCCTGGAGATTGGCCAGGTGATGACTGCTCCCAACGTGTGGGCCAACAACTATCGCTCCATCAACAACAACGACAACTTCGGCAACAATATTCTGAGCCAGGGCGATGACTGGGTGAACAGCGGTTGGGTAATCGACTATTCTTACCGCTATCTGCTCTCGTACACAGCCGCTAATCTGGTCCGTCGGGAGGTAGAGCAACAGTATGATACCGATGACAAACGTTTCGAAAACCAGCGGGTGACCAGCTCGTCCAACTTCGTGACGCTGGGTACCCGTCGGGCTACGGACCTGGAAGCCGCCGCGTCGCTCTACCCGAACCCCACGCAGCGCAGCGTCATGTTCAACGTGGCGGGCCTGCGCGAGCAGGGCCCCGTGCCCGCCGACGTAACCAATACCCTGGGCCAGGTGGTCAGCACGCTCACGCTGCCGGTGCAGCAGGGCCGCATCAACCAGGAGCTGAACCTGGCCAGCCTGCCGGCGGGAATTTATACCCTGCGCCTGCATACGAGCGAAGGCATCGTGGCTAAGCAAGTGGTAAAGCAGTAACCAGCCCGGCGCGGCTCCGGCCCCAGGCTACCGTCGCCCGGGAGCCCCTATTCACACTCAAAAAAAGCTTCGCAACTATTTAGTTGCGGAGCTTTTTTGTTGGGGTCAAAACGGCTTTCTGCGGTCGGAACATTACACCCACTCCCGCAGATAGGCATACACCTCCGGGTTGGAGAGTAGTCCGCCGTGGCTCTGCCGGGGGAATACGCGGGTGCGGATGCCGGAGTCGGCCGGTAGGGCCGGGTCGCCGAACAGGCGGCCGATGCCGCTGCCGCCGCCTACCAGGCCGTCGCCGAAGTAGTGGTGGAGGGCCGAGCCGGCGGTTTTGAGCAGGGAGCCCACCAGCACGTGGTACTGCACGCCGGGCAGGGGCGGCACTACCGTGCGCGGGGGCAGCAGCAGGTCGTCGGCGTGCGGGTTCTGCCAGTCGTGGGCCACCAGAAAGGCGTGGCGCAGGTCCTTGATGCCGTTGCTGCGCTGGTCCATGATATTGCTCATAAACCGGGTGGGAGCCACGTTCACCTTGCGCAGCACCACGGACGTGAGGTGGCTGTTCTGCTCCAGAAACGAACCCTCGTTGGGTACGCCGAGCAGGAATATGGCTCGCAGCCGCGCCACCCACGGGGAGTGGTTTTTGGTGTTTGGCTTTTGGCTTTTCGTCGCTGACTCTGCCGCCCGGACTGATGCTCCATCCCCCGGAGCGGGCAACGGCTGCTCACTTGCTAATTGCTCATTGTTAATTGTTAATGGCTCATTGTTAATTGTTAATGGCTCATTGCTAATTGTCAATTGTTCATTGCTAATTGTTAATTGTTCATTGTTAATTGACAATTGTTCATTGCTAATTGTCAATTGCGCATAGTAGCCCGCGCTGCGGATAACCAGGCCGCCCATGGAATGGCCCACCAGCACCAGCTCCCGGGTGGCTTCGGGGTAGGCCCGGACCAGCTCGGTGAGCAGCTGGTTGAGCAGCTCGCCGTTTTCTGAGATATGCAGCCCGCTGTTGTAGCGCACGTACAGGCACTGCACGCCGGCGTCGCGCTGGAGCAGCGGTCCGTAGCGGGGCGTATCCGGGGAGCCGGTCTGCCAGATCATCTCGTCGCCCATCAGCCCGTGCAGGAACACGACTGTTTTGGCCGGTTTGGCGGGGAGGGCCAGATCCGCTACGGCGACGTCGGTGCCGTAGCGGCGGAAGCTGAAGGCAATGGCCCGCGGATCCTGACGGGCCGCCAGCTGGTCGCCGATGGCTCCGTTGAGAATAGGCAGGGTGAAGTGCCGGTACGCCTGCCCGGTGCGGTAGAGGTAGTCGAGACCCGTGACGGGAAACGCAGCCGCCCGGCGCGCGGCCGCCGAGAAGCGGTGCCAGCGCGAAGGGCGGTCCGGAGAATTATCGGCAGTAGCGTCGGTCACGGAATCAGGAGCTGATGTACAACCGGACCGCGCGGCGTGTCGGGGCGCAGCGAGGACACGCCGGCCGGTTGCGTGCGCAAATCTACGCGGCGGGGGCCGTTCGCGTTGGCCGGCTCCGCAGATTGCCGCCGCACCACGCGCCCCGGGGCATCGGTCACGACGTAAGCGCCGGTCACCAGCGTCGTCTCCCGGCCCGGGGCCCGGGTAAACAGGCCCGTGGCGCTGGGGTTAGGATACACGCTCACGGCCGCCCGCCGCTGTGCATCCCGGGTCGCCACCACGATTCCCGACATCACCACGTCGTCGACATACAGCGTATTGCCGACGGTGAAGCTGTTGAAGCCCGCCGCCCCGACGTTGTAATCGGCCGAGCTGAAGGCAATGCGGATGGAGTCGGGCGCGAAACCGGCCGTGTAGGTCAGCGGCAGATCGGCAACGGTGTAGGTGGCGGCCGGCGTGAGGAACAGGCTGCCCGTAGCTACTCCCTGCCGCACCCCGGCCGTGGTTTCGGTGAGCGACACATGGGCCACCGGCCGGTCGGCGGGCGTGGCTACGGCACCGGTAAGCTTGTAGTAGAACTGCAGGCGGGCCGCCCGGGTCGTATAGGGTAAGCCGCCCGGATCATCGAACGAATTCGCCGCCAGAAAGTCGCCCGGCTTGGTGCCCAGCACAATTACGCCCGGCACAAGGCTGATGACGGACTGGGCCGTGGTGAGCTTCGCGGCAAAGCTGCCGGTCCGGCGATTTGGTGACGGCTCTGCTGGGGGGCAGGCCCGCGAAAATCTGCTGAACGGCATCGGCGGTGGTGAGCTACTGGCCGGGGGCGTCGCCGTTGCGGGTGACCCAGGTTTCCAGCGTGCCGTTCAGAACGGCCGTCTGGGCGGAAGCAGTGCCCGGCGTCAGGCGCCCAAAGGCCGGCACGAGGACAGGTGGTAAGGATGCCTTCAGGGCCGGAGCGGAAAAGAGTGGCGGATCTACGGGCCGCCAGAACGGCGGAGTCTGGCCCGAAGGTAGAATCGATGGCCCTTCTGGTGTAATAAAATATTGGAATGATTAAAGGTTTCCCTGAGTCCGGGCGCGGCCAGCCACCTTAAAAAGGCCGCCGATCAGCAGGCCGGTAGCCAGGCCGCCAATATGGGCCGCATTGTCGATGGTGGCTTTAAGCCCGGCTTCGAGCTGACCCGGCACCAGCAGCAGCACCAGCCAGATCAGACTGTAGCGCTGCGCTTTGGTCAGGGGCCCGGCTCCCGTCAGGGCCAGCATCACGATCAGGCCATACAGCCCGAAGATAGCGCCCGAAGCCCCCACGGAATTGACGCCCTGCGCGTGCCACCACAAACTGAACAGGCTGCCCCCCACGCCGCTGAGCAGGTAAGCCAGGGCCAGCCGCCCGGGGCCCACCAACGATTCACTGAGCCGCCCCAGAAACAGCAGGGCCAGCGAATTGAGCAGTAAGTGGGCTACGCCGCCGTGCAGAAAGCAGCTGGTCAGCAGCCGCCAGGGCTGCCCGGGCAGGGTGAGGGGCGAGAAGTTGGAGCCCCAGGCTATCAGCGTCCGGCTATCGGGGTGAAAGGCATCCATCCCACCGGCGACCATGGCGGCGAAAACGGCCAGGTTGAGCAGCAGCAGCAGGGGCGTCACAAAGTAAGCCCGGGAAACCCCGAACAGCTGGTGCCCGATTTCGCCCAGCAGACCGCGTTCGGCCCTGGGTGGCGGGGCCGCCGGGTGGGGTGGGGCCCCCAGGTCAGCGAGGTCGGTCGGGACCAGGCCGCGGCGCTGCAACTCTGCTACGGCCGCCTGGCCCACTGCGGGCGGATAGCGCAACGCATTTTGCGCCAGATACAACAGCTCGGCATCCGTTTTCTGGGCAAACAGCTCGGTGGGCGTGGGGGCCATAAGCAAACAACTGCGGGGCAGCGGGGAAGATAGGGGGCAGTGCCCGCGTTGGCTCACTGAACCGGATACCTGGTGAGGACAACTACGGCTCCATCGTGCGCCCGGGGGCCGTAGCACTTCATGGCGGCTTTCGCCTTAAACATCGAAATGCTTTCGATGGCGTCGGGGGCTAAAGACCGGACCAGGGCCGGGCGGGCACGGTATCGGCGAAAACCGGGCCCACCGTCGGCGGAACGACAGCCGGAACAACCAGCGACCCGCCCCGGCGGTGCAGCTCCCGGCGGGCCGTCCGGATCAGGTCGGGGTGGTAGTAGCCGGGATTATGCGCCGGAAACAGCAGCTCGGCGTCGGCTTTAGCGGTAAGAAAATCAGCGTCGGGCATACTGGGATAAGTTCAGCGTAGCGGCATAGAGGCGGGGAAGCAGGCCGTCCGGCAAGATGGCGAAACTCCGCAAAACTCCGGCTAACCACCCGCTGGCTGGTGCGTATAGGCTATGAAGCTGTTTAGAAAGTTGGCTTTTCTAAGCGTTTGTCATCCTGAGCGCAGCGAAGGACCTTATCACGCCGGGTAGTTCATCGGGCGGGTACCGTTCAGCCGGGAGAAGGTCCTTCGCTCTGCTCAGGATGACAGACTGCTTGACTTTCTAAACCGCTTCTATAGCTGCTCCAGCCGGCCGGCCGGTTTGCTCAGCCCTGTGTATTGCCTTCTAAACTCACCCCTGCCATGACCAACTCTCCCGAAAACACCCCCGCCGATCAGCTGCCCGACAATACAACCACCCCCGACGCCGCGGCCGAAGCGGCTGGTCGCCAGAGCACTCCGCCGGCCCCCGCGGCGCCGGCCGGGCCCGGGGCTATTCCAGTCAGTACGCAAAGCAATATGGGCTCCGGCGCGGGCATCCGCGGCGACTACGGCACTGCCAGCCAGACCAATGGCCTGGAAGGCGGTCCGGAGCCGGCCGCCGACGGCTCCCCCGAAGCGGAATAGGAGCTGTTTTGTTAAGTGAAATAGCATCAGCATAAGCCCGGAAGCGTATCTTCCCGGCTTATGCTGATGCTTTTCTTTGGTACGCTGCGCCCCTGGCTGGGGCTGGGTTTGCTCCTGACCGGGGCCACCGTGTCCGCCCGGGCCCAGCTGGGCAACCCGCTGCCGCGCCTGCTGCACGCCGATACGGCCCGGTTTGGGCGGGTAGTCGGGGACCCCGGGCGCTACCGCCTCCAAATTCTCTACACCCGCATCGACCGTGATGCGCGGAACCGGCCGCATTTCCGCACGTTCCGCTACCGGGTGCGGCCCCGGCACTATTTCTACCCGGCCAGCAGCGTGAAGCTGCCCGCCGCCGTGCTGGCGCTGCAAAAGCTGCGCGGCCTGCGCCGGCAGATCCCCGGGCTTACGCTCGACTCCCCGCTGCGCATCGATTCGGCCTTTGCCGGGCAGACGCGGGTGGTGCGCGACTCCAGCAGTGCCAGCGGCCGGGCCAGCATCGGGCAGTATATCCGGAAGGTGCTGCTGGTGAGCGACAATGATGCCTTCAACCGGCTCTACGAGTTCGTGGGCCAGAACCCGCTGAATGCGGAGCTGCGGCAGCGCGGGCTGCGCCACACCCGCCTCACGCACCGGCTCTCCGTCGGCGACCAGGAGCCCGGGACGCGCCATACCAACCCGCTGGCTTTTTATGCCGATACCGCGCTGCAAAAGCCTGTTTACCAGCAGCCCGGAGTCTATAACGCGCTGCCTTTGCCGGCCCTTGGACTACGGGCCGAACAAATCGGGAAAGCCTATATGCAGGGCGAGACGCGGGTGAATGAGCCCCTGGACTTCCGCGCGAAAAGCTTCTTCCCCCTCGCCGATCAGCAGCGCCTGCTGCGGGCCCTTCTTTTCCCGGCGGCGACCCCACCGAAACAGCGCTTTCAGCTGGCGGAAGACGATTATCAGTTTCTGTACCGCTACCTCGCCATGTTTCCCCGCGAGAGCCGCGCCCCGCGCTACGACGGGGGCCACTACCCCGACACCTACGCTAAGTTTCTGCTCGGGGGCGGCGGCATTGCGCCCCTGCCGCCGGGCGTGCGGGTATTCAATAAAATAGGCCAGGCCTACGGCTTTCTGATTGACAATGCCTACGTGGCGGACTTCGACCACGGCGTGGAATTTCTGCTCAGCGTCGTGATTTATGTGAATGCCGACGAGGTGCTCAACGACGACACGTACGAGTACGACACCATCGGCTTTCCTTTCCTGCGCGACCTGGGCCAGGCCGTGTACCAATATGAGCTTCGCCGCCCCCGTCGTCATAAAGCTGACCTGAGCCGTTTCAAAATCGACTATGCCCAGCCCTGAGGCGGTGCCCGTGGTGCTGTCGGCCGGGCAGTACCGGCAGCAGGTAGGGCAGAACCCCGCCCTGGCGCTGATCAATCTGACCAGCTTTATTCCGACGCTAGGGCTGGATATTCGCTATGCCACGGCCGCCAACTTCCTGGGTGAGCCGCTGTATAGCACCGCGGCCGCTTACCTGCGCCGGCCGGCGGCCGAGGCGCTGCGGGCCGCTCAACAGGAGCTGGCCACCCACGGCCTGGGCCTGCTGGTGTTCGATGCCTACCGGCCCTACCGCGTCACGGTGCGGGTATGGGACCATATCCGCGACGAAACCTACGCCGCCCCGCCCTGGCGCGGCTCCCGGCACAACCGGGGCTGCTCGGTCGATGTGAGCCTGGTGACGCTGGCCACCGGCCGGGCCGTGCCCATGCCCACCGATTTCGACGATTTTACGCCCGCCGCCCACGCCGGTTTCGAGCCCGTGCCGGCCGCTGCCCGCCACTACCGGGCGCTCCTGCTGGCGGTGCTGGCCCGCCACGGCTTCCGCAACTACGCCGACGAATGGTGGCACTTCGATTTTCACCGCTGGGCCGAGTTCGATTTGCTGGACGTTGATTTTCCGGAGCTGGCCTGAGGTTCGTCAGACCGGTTTCTGGCTCTCAAACCAGCTTTAGCGGCCGGTGCGCAGTGCAAGCCGGGACGGGGTTGCGTAATTTGCGGCCGTATTCCCCGTTTCCGTGCTGATGCTTTACTTGTTCCCGGTTAGTCGCCCCGCTGCTTTTACCCTTCTTTTGCTGCTGCTGTTCTCCGCTTCCGGCCAGTTGGCGCACGCCCAGGAGGCGCCGCCCAAGCGCGAGATGCGCGGGGTCTGGATTGCCACGGTGGAGAACATCGACTGGCCCAGCAACCGCACCCTCACGCCCGAGCAGCAGCGCCGCGAGTACCGCCGGATGCTCGACGTGCAGCAGCGCAACGGCATCAACGCCGTGTTCGTGCAGATCCGGCCCGCCTCCGACGCCTTTTATCAGAGCGACCTGGAGCCCTGGAGCAAGTGGCTCACCGGCCAGCAGGGCAAAGCGCCCGGCTACGACCCGCTCCCGTTTCTGATTGAGGAAGCCCACCTGCGCGGCATGGAATTTCACGCCTGGTTCAACCCCTACCGCGCCAGTATGGATTCGGTGACGCGGCGGCTGGCGCCCACCCACCCGTTCCGCCGGCACCCGGAGTGGTTTCTGCGCTACTCGGGGCTGCTGCTCTACAATCCGGGGCTGCCCGAAGTGCGCCAGCATATCACCGACGTGATTCTGGACGTGGTGCGCCGCTACGACATCGACGGCATCCACTTCGACGACTACTTCTACCCGTACCCCGAGCCCAACCAGAAAATCCACGACGAGCAGGCCTTCCAGCTCCACAATCCCGACCAGCTGAAGCTGGCCGACTGGCGGCGGCAGAACGTGAACAAGCTCATCGAAACCCTGCACGACACGATTCAGGGCACCAAGCGCTGGGTGAAGTTCGGCGTGTCGCCGTTTGGGGTCTGGATGAATAAGTCGGCCCACCCCGAGGGGTCCGACACCCGGGCCGGCCAGCCCAGCTACGCCAACCTGTACGCCGACTCGCGCCTGTGGCTGCAGGAGGGCTGGATCGACTACATCGTGCCCCAGCTCTACTGGAGCTCCACGTTCAAGCTGGTGCCCTACCCGGTGCTGCTGGAGTGGTGGACGCGCAACCACTTCGACCGCCACCTCTACATCGGGCAGGGCTTTTACCGGATGCTGGAAAACACCCGCTCCGACACGTCCTGGCGCAACCCGCGCGAATTGCCCCGGCAGATCCGGCTGAACCGCTCGTACCCTACCCACGTCAGCGGCAGCGTGTTCTTCAGCTCGAAGTCGTTGATGCGCAACCCCCTGCACATGCAGGACTCGCTGCGCCAGAATCTGTTCCGCTACCCGGCCCTGGTGCCCACCATGCCCTGGCTCGATGCCGTGCCGCCGCGCCCGGTGCAGAGCCTGGTGCTGACCCGCGCCGCGCCGGCCATTACGCTCAGCTGGCAGCCCGGCCCACCCGCCGCCGACGGCGACGTGGCCCGCTACTACGTGGTGTACCGCTTCACCAAAGACCAGACGCCCACCCCCGACGACCCGCGCAATATTCTGGCCCTGGTGCCCGCCCGCCCCGCCACCGCGCCGGTGCTGGTGGATACTTCCGCCGTGCCCGGCACCGACTACGCCTATTACCTGACCGCCGTGGACCGGCTGCACAACGAAAGCCGCCCCGTGCGGGTAATGACCCAGGGCAGAGCCGCGGAAATTGTCGTGGCTCAGGCTCCGGCCGAAACGCCGACTCCGGTAGCCAGGCCCGCGCCGGCAGTGCGTCCTCCGGTGCCCGCGCCGCGCCCCACCGTGCAGACAACGGCAACGGCTACCGGGACCAAGATGAAAACCAAGACCAAGACCAAAAAGAAGCGCGGATTCTTTGCCCGGCTGTTTGGCGGGCGCTAACCAACTCAATGGTCCGGCCGGGGCGGCGGCCCGAGAAAGCCGCTGGTCCGGCCGGGTACCGCGCCAGCGAAGGGCTCGTACACCTCGAAGCTGTTTAGAAGCTGTTTGAGTTAGCAGAATTTGAGCACCCGTTTGATGTTTGCCAAGCTAATCCATGCGTT
>NZ_BAABDJ010000027.1:0-125245 GCF_039539565.1 Hymenobacter fastidiosus
ACTTTATTCAGCAGCGGTTACGGGGTGACGATTTTCAAATACCGCCACATCGCCAAGCCGTACCGTTGTGCGTCACCTTTAAATAACTCTTTACATCATTAAGCATAAAAATAAATGACACAAAATTTTGACAGGACAAACCCAGATGAGGCAGATGAATATTTTATGGATTGTATTCGAGAAGGCAATTTAAAAAATGCTATGACTTGCTTTGACCAAGATGCAATATATATGGACAAGGACGGAATCGCAATTAGTGGACTTGACAATATAGAAAAGGTTGTTGCTAATCTTTGCAATATGAAACCTGACATTAAAATTTATAAGCACAAAAATTCAGCAGTGGGCAAAGACCTAATTTATCGTTTAGACAAGTGGACTATGACAGCTACGGATCCACACGGCAATCTTATTAATATGAAAGGTGCTTCGGCACATATAATGCGTAAAAATGCAGATGGTGTTTGGCTTTGGCTTGTAGACAATCCTTTTGCTTTATCTTTTTTCGCAGACTAATATATGAAATAGTTCAATAGCGAATAAGGCGAACGCACAACAAGGGGTTTTGTGCAAGTGGGGCTTGACGGAAGAACAATGAACAATTTAGCAAATCCAAGCAACAGTTTGGGGCTTGACATTTATCGCTAAACATTAGTTGTTAACTTCAACAAAATATTTTCAATCAGCAGCAGTTATGGGCTTGACGGAATTCTAAGTCCCACCTGCACAAAGCCCTAACCGTTGTAGGCAACCTTGCTGACTGACTTCTAACTTTGACAGATATGTATAAAGTAATTTCATTGTACAGTATTTTATTCTTGACAATAACTAATGCTTGCTTTGACCAAGTACCAAAAGTTTCAAGCGGGACAATCCAACAATTTTCCAATTTCCCATCAAAGTTTGTAGCTGCTCGTAATATAGACGTGTGGTTACCCCCTCATTATGATAACAATAAAAAGTATGCGGTTTTATATATGGAAGACGGAAAAGCATTATTTGACTCAACTATAATGTGGAATAAACAGGAATGGGGCGTTGATGAAACAATGGCATCACTACTAAAACAAAAGAAAATTAAAGAATGCATTGTGGTTGGCATTTGGAATAGTGAAGCAACGAGACAAGTTGATTATTTTCCTCAAAAGGCATTTGAGCTACTTACTCCCAAGCAACAAGACGCATATTATGCAGCACACATGGGAGACCGACAACTTTTGGTTGGCAAAGTACAATCAGATAATTATTTGAAGTTTTTAGTTCAAGAGCTAAAGCCATTTATTGACAGTACTTATAAAGTATTTACGGACACCAAAAACACGTTTGTTGCTGGCTCAAGTTATGGAGGCTTAATTACGCTCTATGCCATTTGTGAATATCCAAATATTTTTGGCAGAGCAGCTTGTTTATCTACACATTGGCCAGGTATCCTTACAAATAAGGACAATCCTATTCCTGACGCTATTATAACTTACCTAAAAGGCAATTTACCTGACCCTAAAAATCATAAAATTTATTTTGATTACGAAAATCAAACTTTAGACACATTATATAAGCCGATACAAAAAAAGGTTGACAAGATCATGAAATCAAAAGGCTACACTTCAAAAAACTGGGAGACAAAAGAATTTATTGGAGCTGACCATACAGAAAAATCTTGGGGTAAAAGATTATACATTCCTTTCACTTTTTTATTAGGCTTTAAGGACTGATAAAAAGGCTGCCTACAACAAAAGTATTGGTAAAAGCAGGGCAGGACAATGTAACATTAGCTATGTACAAGCATCAGCATTGGTTCGGACAGATGAGTTTCAATTTGGCTTTTAGTTATTACCTTCAATTTTATATTTTTAATTTAGCATTTGTACCGGGCAGACGAGCAATGAATTCCCGTGCTTCGCCAAGCCTCGGTCGTTGTGTATCACCTTGCCGCAGGACACATTTCAATTGCCTATAGCGGTTTCGCGAACGGTATGCTCAGCCGGATGTAGAGACGCCTATTTGGGCCTCGTAGTTGAACGATACCGGAGCAATGGCGCGGGCGACAAGACTTTATGGTTCGCGAAACCGCTATATAAATTTTAGTAAAAGCTTAGTATGACGGAAAAAATTGTGCTTTCATTTGAAAAAATATATTGCAGTTCTTTGTTTTGTTGAACCCTCTTTTTTCACTTAAAACCATAAACCATGAAACATTCATTCTTGCTTTTCTCGTTTGTTGTTTTGCTATTCAGTTCCTGTGGTGGCAATAATAATAGAAAGGTTGACACAACCGCAACGACAACAACACCCACTGTAACCACAAGCGCAACACAACCGTATTTTATTGATGTGCATGATTTGGAACCTGGTAAAGTATCGTTTAAAGATGTAGAAGGGGCGCATCAAAAAGATCTTGCGACACAGGATAAGTATGGCGTCAAGTTTTTAAAATTCTGGGTAGATGAGAAAAAAGGCAAAGTATATTGCCTCTCACAAGCAACTAATGAATCATCGGTAACGAACACACACAAAGAAGCGCACGGCTTAATTCCTGCTAATGTATATCAGGTCAGCGGCGGTACTGAAGTAATGGCTATGGGTAACAAACAATCTTTTATTGATGTACATGAAATGGGTTCCGGAAAAGTGACAGCAAAAGATGTAGCCGGCGCACATGCTAAAGATTTAGCAGTACAGGGTAAATATGGTGTAAATTTTACCAATTATTGGGTAGATGAAAAAAAAGGAATTATCATGTGCATGTCTGAAGCGCCTAACTCAGACGCAGTAAAAAAAGCGCACAAAGAAGCGCATGGATTACTCCCTGCATATGTTTTGAATGTAAAGCAAGGCGAATAATGATGATGCGTTTTTTGTTAGACAATAATAATTATTTTAGCATCGAATAGAAAATAATGGTGGCCGAAATTGTGGACTCAAAGGGGGAATACACAACAGCGGATTGCCACCATACCGGCTGACGAATAAGTGTCAGTGAAATAACCTTATTCAACTTTCGCACTAAATTTAAGCGTACCAACCATAAGTAGCGGTTTCGCGAACGGTGCAGGGCCCGGTCCGGCGGCTACCAGCCGTCGGACCGGTTTCCGTTAGCTGACGCTGTTCAGGCGGCCTGGCTCACGCGACGACCGGCCCGACGGCTGGTAGCCGCCGGGCCGGCAGCCACACCGTTCGCGAAACCGCTACTTATGGTTGGTACAGCGGCGAGCCGTTTCCCGTTGCCCATAAAAAAAAGCCCCCGGCACTGCTGCGACTGCTGCAGCACCGGGGACTTTTTATGTAACGGGCAACGGCTTACAGCAGCTCTTCCCAGCGCTTGGTCTGGGTGTTCAGCTCCTTTTTCACCTGCTCAAACTTAAGCGTGGCGTCCTTGAGCTGGGCGGCATTGTTGTAGGTGCCGGGGTCGGCGAGCTGGGCTTCGTACTGGGCCAGCTCCTTTTCCAGCTCCTCGATACGGGCTTCTACCTGTTGCAGCTCCCGGCTCGACTTTTTGGGCTCGGCAGCAAAGGCGGGCTTCCTGTCCTCCTTGGGCAGGGCCTTGGCGGCCGAAGGTGAAGGCAGCCCGGCTTTCTTGGCGGCCTTTTCGCGGTCTTCCTGCCACTGCTCATACTCGGCGTAGGTGCCGGGGTATTCCTTCAGCTGAAAATCCTCGATGTACCAGATCTTGGTGGCCACGTTCTCGACGAAAAACCGGTCGTGGCTGATAACGATGAATGTGCCCTGGTACTGTTCCAGGGCCTGAATCAGGATGTTCACCGATACCATGTCCAGGTGGTTGGTCGGTTCGTCGAGCAGCAGGAAGTTGGCTTCCGAAATCAGGGTTTTAGCCAGGGCCACGCGGCTTTTCTCGCCCCCGCTGAGCACCTTGATCTTCTTGTAGACCTGGTCGCCGGTGAACAGGAACGAGCCCAGCACCGAGCGCAGCTCCATGTCGTTGCGCTTGGAGCCGGCCTCGCTCATCTCCTGCAGAATCTCGTTGTCCACGTTCAGGCTTTCGAGCTGGTGCTGGGCGTAGAACGACATGATGACGTTGTGGCCCAGCTGGTGGTTGCCGTTGGTGGGCGCTTCCTGCCCGGCCACCAGCCGCATCAGCGTCGACTTACCCTTGCCGTTGGCCCCAATCAGGGCAATCTTGTCGCCCCGCTCGATGTGGACGTGGGTATCGCGGAAGATGATTTTCTCGCCGTACTTCTTGCCCACGTGCTCCATGCGCAGGATGTGGCGGCCCGGCTCAATCTTGAAAGTAAACTTGATGTTGACCTTGGCCGCGTCGTTGGCCACGTCCTCAATGCGCTCCAGCTTATCCAGGGCCTTCACCCGGCTCTGGGCCTGCTTGGCTTTGGACGCCTTGGCCTTGAAGCGCTCAATAAACCGCTCGGCCTGCTTGATCTGGGCCTGCTGGTTTTCGAAAGCGCCCTTCTGAATGGCGTTGCGCTCCTCTTTCTCTTCGAGGTAGTAGGAGTAGTTGCCGGCGTAGGGCACCAGCTTGCCGCCGGTGACCTCCACCGTGGTGTTGGTGGTGCGGTCCAGGAATTCCCGGTCGTGGCTCACGATGATAACGGCACCTTCGTAGCCGGCCAGGTAGTTTTCAATCCACTTGATACTCGGCAGGTCCAGGTGGTTGGTTGGTTCGTCGAGCAGCAGCAGCGACGGTTTCTGGAGCAGAATTTTAGCCAGCATCACCCGCATGCGCCAGCCGCCGGAGAACGTCTTCAGGGGCTTTTGCAGCTCTTCGGTGGTGAAGCCGAGGCCTTCCAGAATCTCTTCGGCCTGGGCCTGCATGGTGTAGCCGCCCAGCGCCTCGAAGCGCTCCTGGGCATCGGCCAGCTTCTCCACCAGGTCGTCGGTGTAGTTGTTTTCGAACTCCACCAGAATCTCGTCGATGCGCCGCTGCAGGTTGAGGGCTTCCTCAAACGCCTGCATGGCCACCGTCAGAATGCTTTCGTGGGTGTCGTAGCTGAGCAGATCCTGGTTCAGGAAGCCCAGCGATACTTCCTTGCCCATCGAAATGGTGCCGCCGTCGGGCTTGTACTCGCCCACCATCACGCGCAGCAGCGTCGATTTGCCCGTGCCGTTCAGCCCGATCAGGCCGATTTTGTCTTTGGGCTTTATATGAAGGCTGGCCTTATCGTAGAGGGTCCGGGAGCCAAAATGGAAATCAAGGTCGTTAATCGAAATCATCCTGCTTTGCTATGAAGACGCAAAGGTAACTCATTCAGACGACGCGGTAAGTTGGGGAGCCAAGATAGTTGTGAGGGCCGGCCCGGCCGCTTCCGGCCGGCCGCAACGGGCTGTCCATCACAAAAAATACGGCAAAACCTAATAGTCACTATATTATCTCACCCGTAAAAACCCGCATTAACTCTCCGTCCTTCTTTCCATGTACCTTTCCCGGCCGTCCCTCATTCCCACCCATGAGGAAGACCGCCTACGGGCCCTCAGCCGCTACCAAATCGTTGGCACGGCCCCCGAGAGCCTGTTCGACGAGCTGACCGCCCTCACCGCCAAGCTCTTCGGCGCCCCCATTGCCCTGATTTCGCTGGTGGCCGAAGGCAGCGTCTGGTTCAAAGCCAACTTTGGCCTACCCGGGGCGGAACGGGTAGCGGGGTCGGAAAGTCTGTGCTCCGTGGCCATTTTGCACGATCAGGCCACCGTATTCGAAGATCTGCCCAACCGCCCCTGTACGCTCATCGAGCCGCGGGTGCTGGAGGAGCTGCAGCTGAAATTCTATGCCGGGCAGCCCCTGAAAACCAGCGATGGCTTTAACATTGGGGCGCTTTGCGTTATCGACCGCCACGCGCGCACCCTGTCGGCAGACGAGCTGGAGCTGCTGAAGCAGCTGGCCGCTACCGTCATGCTGCTGCTGGAGCTGCGCCGTGCCGGCAACCCTTCCGCCGCGCCGACGGAGCAGGCCTGGGATAAGCCCTACCCCACCGTTTCCCCGCTGATTCACAGCCTGACGCTGCTGGCCGAAATCGGCAGCACCGGGGCCGCCGTCGACGTGCGGGGCAACGCCGTGGCTACTTCCGCTATTCACTACGAGGCCGGGTAGCTGGTGCGGCTACTCAACCGCACCATCACCGAAGCCCTGGCCGCGTAAGCGGAATATGCCCCCCCCGGACGAAGGAACTACCCGCGCCCGGCCCCGTACACGCCAGCATGAAGCATGTACTCCTGGCCGCCGGGCTTTTACTGGGCATTACGGCCTGCCGCTCCGAGCAGGAATCGGCGGCGGGCGGCACCGCGGAACGGATTCCGGCCGCCGTGCAGGGCGAAGTGTCGACCACCGAAACGGTAGGCGCCACCGGCCGCAACCACGGCTACATCCGCCGCTTCTACCAGCAGCAGGGCCGCTACTACGTCACGGCCGACTACATCCAGTTTCTCAACGGCCCCGCCGCTATTGCCGCCGCCAGGCGCAAGGGCGACGCCCACGCCGAAGTAGTACAGGGTGACACGGTATACTCGGTGTTCAACGACTACTACATCGTGAACGACAATCCGCGCCGGCGCACTTTCCCGCTCAGCCCCGAAGCCGAGCTCACCCTCTGGGACGTAACGGGCGGGCTGCGCCAGTACCAGGCCACGCCCGCCGAGCTGCTGGCAAAAGGGCCGGAGCTGTTCCGCTTCGCCCCCTTCATCCTGCAAACCCGCGACGGGGTAGTCACCGGCATCACCCAGCAGTACATTCCCTGACCGAGTTGCCGACAGGCCCCCAGCCCGGGCCAACACGGCTCGGGCCGGGGGCCTGTCAAGGGTATTTGTCGTTGGTGCTCGGCATCTCTGCGCGAGAAAGAGCTTCTCTGCGGGAACCAACGTTGTTTGGCTTTGAACCAGGAGTTCCCTACCCCACGAACGGCCCCTGAAACTGCGGGGCCGCGCGTTTCTTCGAGGCCTGCTCATAGGCGAAAGCCAGGCCCAGCAACGGCCCCTCGGCGTACGCCCCGCCCACGAACGACAAGCCCACGGGCAAGCCGTGAGCCAGACCCATGGGCACGGTGATATGGGGGTAGCCGGCCGTAGCAGCGGGCGAAGAAAAGCCGGGGCCACCGCCGCCGTCGCCGTTGATCAGGTCGATGCAGCGGGCGGGGCCGTTGGTAATGGCCACCAGCGCATCCAGCTTGTTCTCCCCCAACACGGCGTCGAGCACCTGCCGCGCACCCTCGTGCGACTTGCGGCGGGCCGCCTGAAACTTGGGGCTGTTCAGGCCTGCCAGCTTGTTGGCGTCTTCCAGAATCTCCTGCTGAAAGAAGGGCATGGCCCTGGCCTTATTCTGCGTGTTGAAGGCAATGACGTCGGTCAGGGTTTTCACCGGGGCGTTGGCCGTGGCCAGGTACTTATTCACGCCGTCCTTGAACTCGTAGAGCAGCACGTCGTATTCGGCCTCCCCAAGCTTGTCAATCTGGTCATCGACCTCTACTTCCACCACCGTCGCGCCCTGCGCTTTGAGCACGGCCAGGGCCGCCTGCAGCAAAGCAATGGCCTCAGAAGAGCCTTTCAGGTGCTTTTTTTCCACGCCCAGGCGTTTGCCTCGCAGCGCATCAGTTTTCAGAAAAGTGGTGTAATCCGGCTGAGCTTTCCCGGCGCTTTCTTTGGTCACGGCGTCGGCCGCATCCTCGCCGGCCAGGGCCCCGAGCAACAGGGCCGCGTCGCGCACGGTGCGGGCCATGGGGCCGGCGGTATCCTGAGTAGCCGAAATGGGGATGATGCCCGTACGGCTCAGCAGCCCCACCGTAGGCTTCAGGCCCACGATACCGCAGCACGACGACGGCGACACCACCGAGCCGTCGGTTTCGGTGCCAATGGCCATGGCGCACAGGTTGGCCGACACGGCGGAGCCCGAGCCGGCGCTGCTGCCGCTGGGGGTACGGTCGAGGATGTAGGGGTTTTTGGTTTGCCCGCCGCGGCTGCTCCAGCCGCTGGTGCTGCGCGTGGAGCGGAAGTTGGCCCACTCGCTCAGGTTGGTCTTGCCCAGCAGCACCGCCCCGGCGGCCCGCAGCTTCTGCACGATAAACGCATCCTGGGCGGCTTTGTGCCCCGCCAAAGCCAGTGAGCCGGCCGTGGTCTGCATCTGGTCGGCAGTGTCAATGTTATCCTTGATGAGCACCGGAATGCCGTGCAGGGGGCCGCGCACCTTGCCCGCCTTCCGCTCCGCGTCGAGGGCGTCGGCAATGGTGAGGGCGTCGGGGTTGAGCTCGATGACGGCGTTCAACTGCGGGCCGCTTTTATCGATGGCCGCAATCCGCTGCTGGTACAGCTCGGTGAGCGACCGGGCCGTGTGCTGGCCGCTTTGCATCTTTTGCTGCAGATCGGCTACCGTGGCTTCGTTCAGCTCGAAGGCCTCGGCGGGCGCGGTGCCGGGGCTGGCGGCGTCGGCTGGCCGGGCATCTTTGGATTCCGTCGCGCAGGCGCTGAGCGACCAGGTAGTGAGGGCCACGCCGGCCAGGCTGCCGTTGCGCAGAAAAAGTCTTCGGTTCATGCGGGGAGTTTTGCGGGTAAGATAGGCTACCGCGGGCGGTTTTCCCGCTTGTCGGCCGACCCGGATTTATGGCGCTGGCATTTCTCGCCGCAGTACTTCACTTCGTCCCAGCAGTTGCGCCATTTCTTACGGTACTCGAACGGCCGGCCGCAGGTGGCGCAGATCTTGGTGGGCAGGTTACCCTTGGTGAGTTTGGCGGGGAGGGGTGGCATGGCAGGGGCAAAGCAGAACGCAGCAAAACAACTGGCGCCGCGAAAAAAGGTTACTGCTGCTGTCCGATAACGTTGGCCAGCTTGTGGGGTACGCCGGCGCTGTTGAGCAAGCCGCTGATCAGGCTTTGCCGCCAGAATACCACTACCGTGAAGCGCGGGTCGCGGCGGCTTTCCAGCAGGCCGGGGCGGGGCGCCTAGCCGGGGCGGGCGGGGTTGTTGTCGCGCACCACCAGGCCATTGAGAATTGTGGCGCCCGCTTTGGTGAGCAGGTTCCGCTGGTCGCCCCCCCCGTGGCGGCTGAGCAGCGCCAGCTTCAGCCCATGGTACTCGGCCCGCATGGACCCCTGGGCGCCCTGCCGGTTTACCCGCAGCCGCACCCGGATCCGGTCGATGCGGCCCTGGGCAAAGCGCACCATCCGGGTGGGCTCGGTCATGGGGTTAAACAGCGTGAAGGGCGCGGACCCGAAGGTGGCCTCACCCCGGTGCGTACCATTTGGGTCGAGCAGCGGGGCCCAGATGGTGAGCTGGATGCGGCACTGGTTCTGCAGCCAGCCCGACGCCCGCACCACGGCCGGGTGGGCCGTGGTCATGCGGCGCGGGTCGTTGGTGAAGTTGGTGAGCGTGGCGTCGAGGCGGTTGAGGCTGATGCGGCCCAGTCCGCCCTTGGGCGCCACGTAGGAGGTGTACACGTTGGCCTGCCGTATCCGCAGCCGGCGGATATCGAAGCGGAAGGGCAGCCGGCCCAAAGTTTCGGGCGTGATGCTGGACGCGGCGGGGTTCAGCGGCAGCCGCGCATCGCCCGCCGACCAGATCCGCGGCTGCTCCAGCACCACCTGCCCGACGCGGACCGCGCCCCGCATCAGGGCGGCATAGTCCAGGGCTGAGGCCCGCAGCCGGGGCAGACGCACGGTGAGGTGTGGCACCTGGCGGTGCTGGCGGCGGGCCAGCTCGTAGGGCGTCACGGTGGGCGTCAGCGCTACCTGAGCAGCTTCCAGCAGCCCCGTGCGGGTGGCCAGGTGCAGGCGGCCCAGCACGGCGCGGTAGTACGGGACGGGCGTGGCCGTAATCAGGCCGGTGCGGGCTTCCCAGGCGCGGGCGTACAGGATGCGGGGCGCGGCCCGGTCTGGCTCCGGCCCCACCCGCAGGTCGGTAGCGGTGAGGGTAAGGTGATGAATAGTCGGGTTCAGGGGCTGGCCGGCCACGCGCACGAAGCCGTTGGTCAGGTGCAGATGGGCCAGGGTAAGCTGACGCAGATACGGGCGCAGGCGTTGGGGCAGCGGCAGCGGGGGCCGGGTACCCGGCGTCAGGGTAAGCCGGGGCGTGGTCAGCAGCAGGGAATCCAGGGCCAGGCGCCGGTGCCGCAGGCCGGTGGTGCGGATGCCCGTCAGCCGCAGGTGGGGCAGCGTCAGGCCGACTTTGGGAGCGCCCCCCCCCTGGCGCGGGTTGGCCAGAGCAGTAATGCGCAGAGCATCCAGGCTCAGGCAGTGCGTACGGGAAGAGAATTCGCCGCGCCCCAGCTCCGCCCAGTGGTGGCTCACGTCGCGGACCGCCAGGCCCGCGACGCCGACCTCCACCCAGGCAGCATAGGCCAGGCGCAGCGTGTCGGCGGCCCCGGCCGGGCTCAGCAGCACGTCGCGCAGAATGGCCCGCGCCCGGCGCAGGCTGGCGGTGGGCTGCCGCCGGGCGCCGTAGGCGGCCCGCACGTTTTGGGCCCCTACCCAGCCGATGCGCAGGCCCGGAATGTGGGCGGGTAGTAATGCGTAGAGCGGCTGCTTCGGCAGCCGGGGCAGGTGCAGCACCCGCAGCGTCACGCCGGCCAGCACGACGCTGTCTACCGGCACCACCTGGCCCCGCAGCGCGGCCCACAGGCCCACGCCCGAAACGCGCAGCTGGCTCACCCCGGCCAACAGGTGCGGCAGGGTCGTGGTGTCCGACCACTGGGCTGCGTCCTTGACGGGTCGCAGCTGAATGCCCTGCAGCTGAATGGCGCGGTGCCACAGGCTGGTGTGCAGCTGGCCGATGCGCAACCGGTAGCGCCCCTGGGTACGTACCGTCACCTGCTGTTCCAGGGTGCGCCGCAGCCAGGGGTCGAGCAGCCCCAGGGCCACGATAACCAGCATGACCAGCGCCACCAGAATTCCCCCGGCCCAGCGCCACCATCTGGGCTGCCGGCTGGGTTGCCGT
This sequence comes from Hymenobacter fastidiosus, assembly GCF_039539565.1. Taxonomy (NCBI): domain Bacteria; kingdom Pseudomonadati; phylum Bacteroidota; class Cytophagia; order Cytophagales; family Hymenobacteraceae; genus Hymenobacter; species Hymenobacter fastidiosus. The sequence continues at coordinate 10,879 of NZ_BAABDJ010000027.1, forward strand.
GGTTCCGTAGCGGGGGAAATAGCGGCAGCAGGCGGCAGCACAGGCAGAGGTTCGGAGTTAAAGAAATACCCTTAACGCAAAATCAGCGGGGAATGGCTATCGAATGCTGAGCAGCTATTCCGCTGCGGGCGGTCCGCTTTAACGGCTCTTTATACCCGCGCGGCCGCTTCAGGCTTAAGAAGTTTTTTCGAAGGCAGCATCCGCACTATGCCCAGCATTATCAGCCCCCCGACCAGTGAGGACACAAAAAGACCGCTCCAGCGGAAGCGGTCTTGGTACGTCCGGCCTGGCAAATACGCTTACTCGCCCAGGCGCTGACGCAGCTCCCGCACTTCGCGCTCCAGCTCCAGGTTGCGGAAGGTCACTTTCAGCTCCAGGTCGCTGTAGGCCCGCTCCAGGTCCTGCTCCCGCTGGCGCAGCTGCAGCTCAGTGGTTTTCTGCTCCTGAATATCGGTACAGGTACCAAACCACTGCCGGATGTGCCCCTGCTCGTCGTACTGCGGGCGGGCCTGGCCCAGAAACCAGCGATAATCACCCGCCTTACTTTTGAAGCGGTACTCGATTTCGTAGAACTCCCCGGTGGCCAGCGAGTGGCCCCATACCTGCCGGGCCCGGGCCTGATCGTCGGGGTGCAGCAGGTTGTTCCACATGTCGGGCCCCACGCTGTCGGCCAGGGTGTAGCCGGTGAACTCAACCCAGCGCTGGTTGAAAAACGTGTGGTAGCCGGCAGGGTCGGTAAACCAGACGAGCTGGGGGATGAAATCGGCGAGAAAGTGAAACTGGTCCGCGCCCTGCCGGCGCAGGAGCTCCTCGTTCGGAACGGATTCGGTGGGGGACATAAGCAGATGCGAAAGTTAACAGGGGCAGACGAGCTCAAGCTCCATGCCCGACAGGAAATAAAGACTGAGCTGGCGCTGCAAGCCATCGGTGGAGCGCCGCAGACGCGTAATCAGGGCCCGGGTTTCTTCTTCCAGCAGGTGAAGCTCCAGATAGGGTCGACTCAGCAGCTCGTCGCGCCGCACCAGCCACTGGCCGGAATCCTGCTGCCCGGGCCGATGCACCTGCATAGTGTCCGGGTGCAGCGTGAGGCGGGTGGCCTGGGCCAGCGTACTGGCCGGGTTGCCCCGGTTTAACACCCGGGTAGTCACGCACCATTCCCCGGTGAGATACTCATCGGGCAATTGCTGGAGATTAACGTCAAATAAAGGTGCGGACATACAAAGGATGAGGAAACGGGCCACCACTACCGTTCCGATTGCTATAGCAGGAACCCGGCGCGGTCAGCGCTACAATTATAGCACCCCGCTACACGCCGCCCAATGCGCTTAGTTCCTTTTATTCTCCCATTAAGCTGAGCATAGCTATTTTCCGCTGATACTCACCCGGATAGGATTGCACTCCAACCTATACTCAGCCAGCGGCCAGCGGCGCGGCCAGCGGGCGCTTGATGCGGATGATGCCCACCTTATCCAGGGTCCAGATCACGGGATAGGTGGGGTCCAGCTCCCACCACTTCACCCCGAAATTGACGCGCAGGGGGAGTTTGTGGTGGTTGTTCTGAAATAGCTCGCCCCCGGTCAGGAAGTCGAAAAACAGGGTGTTGCGCGACTTGTCGTGGTTGTCGAAGTTCTGGTAGCCGTATTTGTGGCCGCCCCAGTTTACGATGGCCCCGTGCACGGCCCCCATGGAGAAGTGGATGGGCAGCAGCAGGTACTGCCACCAGGCGGTGGCAAACTGCACGTAGAACAGGATGTAGAACGCCCCCCAGCCCACGCGGGAATACCACTGGTTGCCGAAAGTTTCCAGCGCCGCCCATTCCGGGTAGTCCCCCTCGAAGCGGGCCGCTTCCCTGGAGCGGCCAAACAGCACGTCCTGGTAGATGCCGCGGGTTTTCCACATCATGGTGAAGGCGTTGGAAGAATAGTGCGGGGAATGCGGGTCACGCGCCGTATCGGAGTAGGCGTGGTGCATACGGTGCAGCAGCGCGTAGCCCCGCGGCGACATGAACGAGGAGCCCTGCCACACGTAGGTCAGGCCGAAGAAAAACCGCTCCCAGAAGCGGGTCATGGTGAACATCTTGTGGGCCGCGTAGCGGTGCTGAAAAAACGACTGCGTGAACAGCGACAGGTACCAGTGCGCCAGAAAAAAAATCAGGATAGCCATACGCCAAGCAAACAAAAAGTGACCACTGAAAAAGAACCCAGCCCCGATATCCCGCTGCCGGGCAGCCGTATCCGGTTCGCAACTGCCGGGGAAAGATACGCCATACGCCCAAAAACGGGCCGGCTCCCCCCTGCTCCAACCCTTATGGAAAAGTAAGGCCGGACGGCCCCCGAAAGTTTTGGGCATTGGGGCCGGCGGGCCAACCCTGCCGCCGGTTCTGCAGTTTAGCCCATATGCTCGCTATTACCTCCCTGCTCAGCCCGCACTACGCGGCGCGCATCAACCGTATTATCCAGAGTCTGGAAACCAGGTTCGGCATCGACGACGTGCAGGCCACGCCCGAGCCCCATATCACCTACCAGCTGGCGGGGGTGCGCAAGCTTTCCTCCCTCCACGCGGTGCTGCGTGAAGTGGCCGACAGCACCCAGCCGTTCGAGGTGCATACCACCGGGCTGGGCGTGTTTCCGGGGCCCACCCCGACCATCTACATTCCGGTGCTGCGCACCAACGCCCTCAACCAGCTGCACCAGTGCATCCTGGCGGCTACGGCGCCGCTGTGTCTGCGCACCGACAAGTTCAGTGGCCCCGACTGCTGGCTGCCCCACATCTCCCTGGCTTTGCACGACACCACCCCCGAGCTGCTGGGCCCCGTAATGCAGTACCTGAACCAGCAGACCTTCAACCTCCGGCTCACTATCGACAACCTCACCATTCTGCGCAAGCACGGTGATTTGTATCTGCGCGAAGCGGTGTTTGCCCTGCCCGGCGTGCAGGAGCCGGTGTAGCGGCACAAAGGCCGGCACTGCCTATCTTCGCGGCAGCGGAGCCCGGTGGCCACCGTCGGCGGCCCGGGCTGCTTCACCCTAACCTTTTTTTCTGCTTATGTATAGTATTGTCCTCGCGCTGCATTCCTGGTCCCGCTGGCTCGTAATCATCTTCGGGCTGATTGCTTTATTCCGCGCCTTTGGCGGCTGGCAGGGCCGCAAGGCCTACGTGGGCGCCGACAACGGTATGGGCGCCGCCTTCGTGGGCTCCATGCACCTGCAGCTGCTGCTGGGGTTGCTGCTGTACGTGGGCCTGAGCCCGTTTGGCCTGAAAGCTTTCGCGCGCTTGGGCGGGGCCGTAATGAAAGACCCGACTGGCCGCTTCTGGGCCGTCGAGCATCTGACGGTGATGGTGCTGGCGGTGGTAGCGGCGCAGGTGGGCCGCACGCTTTCCAAGAAAGCTACCGACCCGGTGCTCAAGCACAAAAAAGCCTTTACCTGGTTTGTGGTGGCATTGGTCCTGGTGCTGCTCATGATTCCGTGGGGCATCTGGAACCCGGCGCGGCCTTTGTTCCGGTTCTAGCCTGAACCCAGCCCTGCTGCGGCAACCAGGGTTGAGCTTCGCCCTCACATAATTGGGGGAGGTCAGGGCCATTTGCAGCATCCCGGGCCAGCATTACTCTGGCGGGGGCTGGTTCGGCCGGGCGGCGAGTAGCGTTTTCGCCAAAACCTCCGTAGTATTAGTACCCTGAACTGCCCTTTTCTTCGCCTTTTCCTTTCCGCAACGTGCCTAAACCATTATCCAAACCGCGCTTCTCCCGGGAAGAGTTCTGCGAGCTGATTGATGCGCGGCTGCAGCAATTGGAAACGCACGAGGAGGCTAAGCGCCGCTACGCCGCCGTACTGGCCGCCATTCGCCTGAATCTTGACGTGTACAAAAATAACCGCCAGGCTTGCTAAGTCAGCTTGCGCGCTAAAAGCCGAAAGCCAGTTCCGCAGGGAACTGGCTTTCGGCTTTTAGCGGGTTTTACCCGGCCCCCCGGGAAAGGCCGGAACAGCGCGCCGGAGGCGTCCACGAGCCCAACGGTACTCCCGGCGGGGCTACAGCGAATACCCGCCGGAGGCTACCAGACGCCGGGCATTCACCCACCGGGCCGCGTCGGAACCCAGCGAGGCCACTACCCCGCCGATGTCGTCCGGTTCGCCGCTGCGGCCCCGGGCGGGGTTACCCGCCATATACTGTTCCGGCGGCGGCGGCGCCCCGCGGGCGGCGGCGGTGAAATCGGGCCGGCGGGCCGGGGTCTTCCCGGGGATGAGAGTTGTTGCCAGAGCGGGAATAAGCAGAAAGGCCGGGGATAGCTGGGAATACCGGTGGTCGGTTTGGTCCGGCCTGGTTCCGCCCCGCAGAGCGGCTCGCCGGGAAAGGCTACCTTCGCAGACCCAGTACCCACTCTCTCCCACCCAATTCCCACCCATGACGAACCCTCAAGACCACGGCCACATCGGCGGTCAGCCCCTGCAGCCCGAGAGCCTGATGATGAGCTACGGCTACACCCCCGCCTGGAGCGAAGGCGCCATCAAACCCCCGATTTTTCAGACCTCCACCTTCGTGTTCAGGAACGCCGAGGAAGGCAAAGCCTTCTTCGAGCTGGCTTACGGGCTGCGGCAGGCCAACCCCGACGAGGAAATGGGCCTGATCTATTCCCGCCTCAACAACCCCAGCCTCGAAATCCTGGAGCACCGCCTCACGCTCTGGGACGGGGCTGAGGAAGCGGCTTCCTTCGCCAGCGGCATGGCCGCCATCAGCACCACGCTGCTGGCCCTGCTCCAGCCCGGCGACGTAGTGCTGCACTCCGAGCCCGTGTACGGCGGCTCCGACTTCTTCCTCAAAAACGTGCTGCGCAAATTCGGCATTGAAGCCGTCGGGTTCCTGCCCACCGCTACGCCCGCTGAGCTGGCCGCCCAGGCTGCCGCTATTGCTCCCGGCCGGCTGGCTATGATCTTCGTGGAAACGCCCGCCAACCCCACCAACCACCTCATCGACCTGGAAGCCTGCGCCGCCCTGGCCCGGCAGTACGCCACGCCCGACAAGCCCGTGCGCCTGGTGGTCGACAACACCTTCCTGGGGCCGGTATTCCAGCACCCGCTCAGGCACGGGGCCGACGTGGTGCTGTACTCGGCCACCAAGTTTCTGGGGGGCCACTCCGACCTGATTGCCGGCGCGGCCCTGGCCAGCAAGCCGCTGATGAAGGAAATCAAAGCCATGCGCACCTTCATGGGCACCATGTGCGACCCCAACACCGGCTGGATGCTGATGCGCAGCCTCGAAACGCTGAAGCTGCGCATGGAGCGTGCCGCCCACTCGGCCCAGATCATTGCCGACTGGCTGCGGGCGCACCCGCTGGTAGCGCGCACCTACTACCTCACCCACCTGGAGCACTCCCCGGCCCAGCAGGATATCTACCGCCGCCACTGCCTGTCGCCCGGCTCCATGATTTCGTTCGACATCCGCGGCGGCGAGGCCGAAGCGTTCCGGTTTCTGAACAGCCTGAAGCTGATTAAGCTGGCCGTGAGCCTGGGCGGTACCGAAAGCCTGGCCGAGCACCCCGCCACCATGACCCACTCCGACATCACCGTCGAGGACCAGCTCACGATGGGCATCACTGCCCAGATGGTACGCCTGAGCATCGGCGTGGAAGACCCGCAGGATCTGATGCTGGATCTGAGCCAGGCCTTTGAGGCGGTGGGAATGGTGCAGGAGCGGACGTTGGAAATGGCATAGCCACCCAACCACCCGGTGCCCTATAGCAGTTTCACGAACGATGTGGCTGCCGGTCCGGCGGCTACCAGCCGTCGGGCCGGTCGTCGTTGGCCCCAGACGTCCAACATCTGCCCCCGGCGACCAGTCCAGAGCAGCGGGCATTGGCTCTATTGTTCACGAACCTGCCATACATGCGGCTGAAGCGCCCCAGAGCCCTCTTTAGAGCCTATCCGGTGCGGGGCGCTACGGTGGGGCCGGACCCGCGGGGCGCTAGTTGGAGGAGCCCAGCGTACCCTGGTCGACGTAGAAATATTTGCCGGTGCCGCCGGTGCCGTTGCCCCAGACGTTGAGGTCGAAGGTGCCGGTACCGGCGGGGGTGCCGGCAATCTGGTATACGCGCACGGCCTGCCGGCCGCGGTTCCAGTGGAGGCGGGTGCCGCTGGCGCAGGCTTCGGGGGCATTGGCGCTGCCGTTCTGGCTCAGAAAAAAGGCCCGTCCCCGGCCAAACACTTTGCCCGTACCATCGGCCCCGATGCACACGGCCGTGGCTTCCTCTACGCCAATGCCCCGGCCCACCACGCCAAAGTCCTGGCTCAGACGGGCCAGGAAAGTAACCAGGCGCCCGCTGCGGTCGGGGTTGTTGAAGTGGGTGTCGGTCACCACGTCGGCCAGGTAGGGGTTGTTGAGGAAGTCGTTGCGGCCCAGGGTGAGCAGACTGTTGTAGGGGTTGGCCAGGGCTTCGGCCGAGGTGATGGTGCCGTTGAGGGCGCTGAAGTAGGTGCGCCCCTGAATGGCGCAGCCCGCCGAAGTTCCCCCGATGGGCACTTGCTTGGTGTTGCGCAGGTAGTTGAGGGCGTCTTCGAGCCTGGTGCCTTTCCAGAAGTTGACGTAATTGGCCTGGTCGCCGCCGGCGATGAACACGGCTTCGGCCCCGCGCACCCGGGCTTCTACCTCGGGGGCATTGGCCAGCGCACGGGAATTGATGAGCAGGGTTTCGCAGGAATTGACGCCGCCCAGCTCGCTAAAAACATAGCTGTTGTAGCCCGCCGTACCGGTGGCCCGCAGCACCACAAAGTCGCCGCCGCCGGCCCTGGCAACCATCCACCGGATGGCCTCGTCCACATCGGTGCTGCCGCCCATGAGCACGGTGCCGCCGGTGGTAGTGCCCGTCGCGTCGGCCGGGTCGCCGGCAATGCCCAGCGAGCCCGTGAGGTTCGGGGCCGGCGGCGCGGCGGGCGGCGCAGCGGGCGGGGCCATCTGGGTTGGTTTGCAAAAGCTGAGCGTGCCCAGCAACGCCGCATTCAGAAACAACAAACGGAAACGCATAGGCCGAACGATAAGCAGTGAGAGCAACAGTCAACCAGTGCCGACAGGCGGCCCGGGAGTACGCCAGGAAGGTAGCACCTCTCCTCTAATAATTCATAACCAAAGCGGCAACACACCCGCCTTCTTTCGGCAGGCAGACGTTGCAAGCCCGGAGGACGAGCAGTACTGGCTCACCCTCTTTGGGCCCGCGGCCCGCCGCCAGCACCATGTTGCCTGCGGGGCCCCGGCGCAACGGCTGCCGGGAGCCCGCCGGGCGGCGGTGCGAAGCGGAGCTGCTGGCCGAAGACCTGGAATCTGCTGCTGATTCGGAGCCGCCCGGTAGTCCGCGTCGCTGTGCTGCCGGTTAGCAATCCAGGACTTCCACAAAACCCCATTCAGCCAGCCCCAGCGGGGCGGCAGGTCGGTAGGCACTGCCTGAAATAGAAGACTGAAGCCCCCGCGGGGCGGCACTTGCCAGAACGGCAGCCGAGTGCCGCCCCGCGGGGGCTTTCTTCCTGATAGAAACTACTTTACTACCGATATGTCGCCCCGCTGGGGCTGGCAAACGGCGCTTTTGCGTAAGTCTTACAATCCTTGGACTTATAAGCGGAAGCTACGCAGTGCCTGCGTTTAAGCGACGCTACAAGCCGTTTTCCAGAGAAAGCAACTGGGTTTCAATCTGGTCGGCGAAGGTATTGACCTGGTCGAGGCCGGCGCGGGCTTCCTCAATACGGCCGCGCTGGTAGCGGCTGGCCAGGTCGGAGCCGGTGCGCAGCATTTGCTGCAGGGTGTTTTCCAGCTCCCGCACGGCGGGCTGATTGCCAAATTCGGGCTTCAAAACCGTTTGAATCCACTGGCCCAGCGGGTTTTCGGCGTAGGCAAACAGGGCCGGGTCGGCTTCGCGCACCCCGTAGAGCACCGAGCGCAGCCGCGACTTAAAGAGCACCTGCTTGACGCGGGCCTGTTGAAAGTCGAAAGGAGAAAGGGGCATGCCGGAAACTACAAAAGGCGGGGGGATAGGGAAGCAACAGTACGCCTTGCTTAAAAGGTCAGGCCACCGTCGGGAGCATTGGGGGTCCGGCTGCGGAGTTGCTCCAGGGCCTGTCGGGTGAGCACCAGCTCCGTGACGTCGTAGGCGTAGGCCGTGATGCCGGCGGGCTGACCATTTTCCTCGAAGCGCTGGTAGTGAAAGTTGAAGTAGTGGTCGTGCAGCCCCTGGCCGTCGGGACCGGCCAGCTGCACCAACAGTTCCTGGCCCACTACGGGCTGGCCGGTACGAAACACGCCGTCGAGCATCGCGATGATGCCCTGGCTCACAATTTCGGGAAACACCTCGGCCACGGTTTTGCCTACAATCTCCTGCTGGCCCACCAACTCCCGGAAGCGGGTATTGGCAAACTCGTAGCGGTGTTCGGGGCCGCGCACCACCGTAATCATGGCCGGGGCGTCGGCAAAAAGGTCCAGCAGGAGTTGGCGCTGCTGCTGGGCGCGTTGGTACTGTTCGTAGGCCTGGTCTGAGAGCAGGGCCTGCTGCTCACTGGCTTCCAGCAGCTCCTGGACCATCTGGCGCTGCTCGTGAATGTCGGCATTGCAGCCCACCCACATCTGAATCTGGCCGTCGGGGCCGAGGCGCGGTACGCCCGTGGCCAGGTGCCAGCGGTAGCTGCCGTCGTGCCGCCGGATGCGGTATTCGGCTTGGTAGGAAGTACCCTGCCGGCGGGCAGCTTCCCAGCGGGCGGTGGTGGGGGCCACGTCGTCGGGGTGCAGATCGGCCACCCAGCCCCCGCCCAGGGTATCGGCCAGGGGACGGCCGGTGAAATCGGTCCAGCGGGTATTGAAGAAGTCGACTGCGCCATCGGGGTGGGTAGTCCACACCAGCATGGGCAGGCTTTCGAGGATGAAGCGGTTGTGCTCGTTAGCCTCGTCGAGGGCGCGCTGCACATCGGTGACGTGCCGGGCGGCCAGCGTGGCTTCGGTCACGTCCTCCGACGTTTGCAGGATGTACTGCAGCTCGCCGCGGGCGTCGAGCTGGGGGTGATGGGTGATCTGCCAGTACCGCTCCTCGGTGCCCCCGCCCAGCGCGGCGGGCCGCGCAATGTCGTAGCGCAGCAGCGGCATCACGTGGGCCCGCAGGGTGCGCCGCACCGCGTCGTGCGAGGCCAGCAAGCCGGCCTGGCTTTGGGGGTCGCCGGGGTAGGCATCGAAAATATAGCGCCCCACCGCCTGTTCGCGGGGCAGCAGCGACCCGGCCACGTGCTGGTCGGAGTTGTCGAGGATGGTGCCATCGGGGGCCAGCAGCAGGTAAGCGCCGGGCAGGGCCCGAAACAGAGCCTGGTAGTCGATGGAAGCAGGGAAATCAGCCATGGAGGAAGATTGTTGACGCAAAACCGGCGGGTAAGGATGACGCCATGCTGAAGTCTGGGCAGGGAATAGACCTGTTCCGGAATAAGAAAACAACCGAAACGTTAGGCCGCGCGCCGCGAAGCAGCTTTACTGCGCCAGTAATCAAGTAGTACGGGGGTAAAGATACTTCGCGGTGCGCGGCCTAACGTCCTTTTTTAGACGTTTTCTTAGCCGGAAACCAGTCTCTTCTGTTCAAGCAGTCGCTCGACTGGGCCGGGAGTACCCCAGTCAGTCGCTCGGCTGGGCCGGGTGACGGCGCGAGTGGAAGACCCGCAGGAGCTGATGCTGCCGGATCTGAGTCAGGCCTTTGAGGCCGTAAGGGTGATACAGGAAGTGCGGCAGGTGGCAATAGCGTAAACGTAGCCAGCCGTTGCCAGCCGGTGCCGCGTGAATGCGGCGGGGCTACTACCTCCTCACCCACGCTCCCACCCGACACCCAAGGCCCGCTACCAATCCGGGGGCGGGCTTTGTTTATACTGTTTGCTATTGTGCATTAAGTATTCTTATTTCGCTATTTTTCTCGCTGATACCTTGCTGCATGGAGCCTGCCTTCCCCACCGTTACTGCCCATCCGGCCCTGGCGCATACCACGCCCGACTCGCCCATGGCAGCTCCTGCGTCCGGCTATACCAGCCTTCAGGAGTGCCTCAACTGCGGCCATACCGTACCCGACCGATTCTGCGGCCGTTGCGGGCAGGATGCGCACCACACGCACCGCCTCACGATGACGGATATGCTTCACGACATTCCGCACTCCATCTGGCACGTCGATAAGGGCATTCTGTTCACGCTGAAGACGATGGTATTCCGGCCCGGCCTTACCATTCGGGAGTACCTGGCGGGCAAGCGCGTCGACCATTTCCGGCCGCTGGCGCTGCTGTTTATGATAACCGGCTTTTACGCCTTGCTATCCTCGGTGCTGCACATTCAGCTGCTGCCGCCCAAAGACCCGGCCATGCCAGAAGCAGTGTGGCAAATGCAGCAGCAGTCGACCACCTTCTTTGCCAAGTACATGAGCTGGTGCTACGTTGCCATGGTGCCGGTGTGGGCGCTATTCGCCCGCTTATTTCTAAAGCGCGGCGGTTTCAACTATGCCGAATGCCTGATTATCGCGGCGTTTATTACGGCTGTTTCCAACTTCTTTTCTGTTCTCTACCTACCCGTTCTGTACTACTATAATGGTACGCCCCAAATCCAGACTGCCACCCTGGTTTATGGGGGATTTGCCTTCGCTTACGCCTCCTGGGCCTACAGCACGCTACTCACGCATACGCCCATCAGGCTGGCGGGCCGCCTCTGGCGCGGCTTCATGACTTTTATCCTCGGTTACCTGACCTGTATACTGGTAATTACCGTCCTCACCTACGCCCTTAACTGGTCCATGTTCAAGGCATCCATGAAGGCGCAAATGCAGCAGCAAGCCAAAGCGCAACAGTCGGCTACTCCGCCCAAATCACGGTAACCGGCTACTTGGCTGGCAAATCAATAAACCGGCCCGCCCCTGAACTTCAGCGGCGGGCCGGTTTGCGTGAGTCAGGGCTCTACCCGTCCACTTCCGTCAGCCCCGCCTGTTTCAGTAGGTGAGCCAGCAGCCCGCGTTTTAAGTCCTGATTGCTGTGTACTGGCACGGTAAGCCGCTCAGCTGCGCCGCCGGCCATAGATGTGGTGGCTCCCATTGATGCGTAGGAGCAACCAGCCACGACTTTCCGGCACTTTGCAAAGCTGCTTGCCGGAAACGCTTTTCATACCGCAATTTCCAGCACCCGGGCCGGGTCGTCGGATTCTGGTACTACCACGTCAATAGACAAGCCGCCTTCCACCGCTTCGTAGATATTGGCCAGTAGTTCCTCAAAAGTTTCGCCCTGGGTAGCGCACCCCGGAATGGCCGGCACTTCGGCCCAATAGCCACCTTCCGCTGCCTCGTGGACTATAACTTTCAGTTTCATAGCCGGATGGTTTTGGGGTGAAGGCCTAACGAAGCGGCTGGCCTGATAATTCAGCAACCCACGTACAAACAACAGAACGCCCCATCGACCATATGGACTCACTTCCCGTCGAATACGTAATTCTCGCCAGCAGGGAAAACAGCTAACCAATTTCATTTTTGGCTGTGGAAAACCGCAAGCTTCGCGAGCACTTCGGGCTGACTCAGGCCATGATGGCCGACTGGCTGGGGGTTGCTCGCTCCACTTTGGCACTGGCTGAGCAGGGATATCCATCGGACCCCTCGGAGACAGGGGTGCAGAACGCTCGTCTGACGTTAGCAGTCCGGGGCCTTGTATACGATGGCGCGGGCGGTGACTTTGCGGCCCCAACCGGCCGGCCCGCGCCCGCGCCCGACCGTGCTGAGCCGGGGTTTCGGCCGCGCCAGTGCCAGCACAAAATACAGGACCTGGAGCAGCAGTTGGCTATCCTGCACCAACGGGCGGCTCTGTACGTGGCCCGGCTGGCCGCCGTCCCGGCCCTGCGGGCCTACCCCGGCCCCGTTGTAAACCCGGAAGACGAGCACGACGGGCTCACCATCTTCGAGTTGGAAGCCCACCGCCAGCTCCGCGAAAAATGCGGAGCCACAACCCGGCTGCTGCTGGAAGCCCGCCTCGCCGGCGTACAGCGCGAAGCCGGGCTGCTGGCCCAAGCCCTGGCAGCTCCTACTGATCCGGCCGAAGCACCATGACCCTCGGCAGTCGCTCGGTTACGACGTGTTTTTTGCAAATTTCGCCTCCATTTAAGCTCCAGCATTTTGAACCTGTTTAGGGTTTCGGTTTTTTCGTCGTTTGTCATCCTTCATCTGGCGTACGCTTGCGAAGGACCTTCTCACGACGGCTCATGTTGGCCTAATTCCAAGTGGTACGGACGTGATAGGGTCCTTCGCTCCGCTCAGGATGACAGCTTTTTCGAAACCCTAAACAGCCTCTTTATCTACTCACGCTCTACGGCACATGTCTTTAACCCGATTAATTTTTCTAATAGCTACAGTAGTCCTGTGTGGCTGCAAGAAGCTGTTTCCAGATTATAAAACCCGCACATCTTACTTTCAGAATCCACTAGCTGGCAGCGCCCCGGATAGCCTCTTAACGTGCGTGACTTACAATGTGCAGCTAGGATTTCGAGATGGGCAAGACCCGTGGGATGCCACTCAAAAGGGCGGCTCGGCGGCTCAGCTCGATAGTATAGCACTCGTGCTGAACCGCGTGCATCCTGACATTATCTGCTTGCAGGAAGTGCCCCGCAACCGGTCTAATTCTGCTACTCAGGATTTCACCGAACAGCTGGCCGCGCGGCTGCACATGAACTATGCTTTTGGGGCCCACGGCCACAACGAGCCGCGGGGCGTTCAACCTCCGAAAGGGGAATGGGGCAATGCTATCCTGACCCGCTTTACCATCAACAGCATCGAAAACCACGAGAACGAGTACGTCAGCAAGTGGCGACGACGGAGTATTCTGGCCGCTGAAATTTCGGTAGGCGGCCGTCCGGTCAGGGTCTACTCGCTCCACTTTGATCCGCTTCCATCAGCCGCTTCCATCAGCCGCTTCCACCGCCGTCACTTACTTCCGGGAGCGTCGTGGTGAAACTCAGCTTATTCTGGGCGATTTTAACATGAACCAAGTTCCTGAATTACTTCCTGCCGAGTACACGGATGTGCTGAACATTTCTTCTCACCCATTCCCTGAAATAGACCGGATATATTCTTCCACCGGTCGTTTTAAGAGCCGGGGTACGGGCGTTATTTTGCACAGCGTAGGAGTGTCCGACCATCCGGCAGTTTACTGCCGCCTTGCGCTACAATGACATCACACCAATAACTTCAAAAAAAGGCCCGCCGCTGAACTTCAGCGGCGGGCCTTTTACTGAGCCTTAAGCGGCAATTACTGCCCGAGCACGATGGCAAAAATCAGCGGCGCGACGATAGTAGCGTCGCTTTCGATGATGAACTTGGGCGTGTCCTGGCCCAGCTTGCCCCAGGTGATTTTCTCGTTCGGCACGGCGCCGGAGTAGGAGCCGTACGACGTGGTGGAGTCCGAAATCTGGCAGAAGTAGCCCCACAGCGGTACGCTGGTGCGGCCCAGATCCTGGTGCAGCATGGGCACCACGCAGATGGGGAAGTCGCCGGCAATGCCGCCGCCAATCTGGAAGAAGCCGACTTTACTTTCGTCGGTGGCCTGCTTGGTGTACCACTCGGCCAGGAAAATCATGTACTCGATGCCCGTACGCACGGTGTGCACGTTCTGGATGTCGCCGCTGATGACGTGGCCGGCGAAGATGTTGCCCAGCGTGGAGTCTTCCCAGCCCGGGCAGATGATGGGCAGGTTTTTCTCGGCGGCGGCCAGCATCCAGGAGTCTTTGGGGTCAATCTGGTAGTACTGCTCCAGCTCGCCCGACTTCAGGATCTGGTAGAAGAACTCGTGGGGGAAGTACTGCTCCTTGGCCTTGTCGGCCTTTTCCCAGAACTTGAGCACCGAGTGCTCCAGGCGGCGCATGGCTTCTTCCTCCGGAATGCAGGTATCGGTCACGCGGTTCATGTGGCGCTCCAGCAGGGCCTGCTCGTCGGCGGGGGTCAGGTCGCGGTAGTTGGGCACCCGCTCGTAGAAGTCGTGGGCCACCAGGTTGAAGATATCCTCCTCCAGGTTGGCCCCCGTGCAGCTGATGATCTGCACTTTGTCCTGCCGGATGAGCTCGGCCAGCTGAATACCCATTTCAGCGGTGCTCATGGCGCCGGCCAGGGTTATCATCATCTTGCCGCCCTCGGCCAGATGCTTGTTGTAGCCCTCGGCGGCATCAATCAGCGCCGCGGCGTTGAAATGGCGGTAGTGGTGCTTGAGGAAGTTGGTGACTTGCATGTTTTTGGTTTATGGTTATTGGTTTTTAGCTTCTGGCTTCTGGATGGTGCGGTTACTGGTTTTTACGGAAACAGACCAAAAACCAATAACCAAAAACCGTTTCTACGCCGGCTGCTCAATCATCAGGTTGTGATTGGTGTAGATGCAGATGTCGGCGGCAATGTGCAGGGATTCTTCCACCATCTGCCGGGCGGTGAGGTGGGGGGCGTGCTTCTTCAGGGCCAGCGCGGCGGCCTGGGCATACATAGCGCCCGAGCCGATGGCGGCCACGTCGGAATCAGGCTCCAGCACGTCGCCGGTGCCGGCGATGATGAGCAGCTCGTCCTTGTCGCAGACTACCATCATGGCTTCGAGCTTGCGCAGGTACTGGTCTTTGCGCCATTCCTTAGCCAGCTCAATGGCTGCCCGGCGCAGCTGCCCGCCGTAGCCGCTGAGCTTTTCCTCAAACTTATCGAGCAGCATAAACGCATCGGCGGTGGAGCCCGCGAAGCCGGTCACGACTTTGCCATCCTGGAGCTTACGCACCTTGCGCACGTTGCTTTTGGCCACGTGCTTGTCCATGGTGGCCTGGCCGTCGGCGCCGAGGGCAATTTCACCGTTGTGGCGCACGCCGAGCACGGTAGTAGAGCGGATTTTCATATGAGTTGTCAGTTGTCAGTTGCGTGTTGCCTGTTGTCAGTTGCCTGTTGTCAGTTGCCTGTTGTCTGTTGCCTGTTGCCTGTTGTCAGTTGCCTGTTGCCTGTTGCCTGTTGCCTGTTGCCTGTTGTCAGTTGCCAGTTGCCTGTTGCCTGTTGTCAGTTGCCTGTTGCCTGTTGCCTGTTGTCAGTTGCCTGTTGCCTGTTGCCTGTTGTCAGTTGCCTGTTGCCTGTTGGATAATCAAGAAAAAGAGTCAGCTGTTGGTGCGCAGCGCACCAACAGCTGACTCCCGGTTCTACATCATCGGCAGTTCGTGACTGACAACTGGCAACAGGCAACTGGCAACTGGCAACTGGCAACTGACAACAGGCAACTGGCAACTGACAACAGGCAACTGATCCTAGAATCGGGCCTGCAATTTAGCAAAGTAAAACCGTCCGTTGGCCCCCATCTGCACCGGGTCCCAGGCCCCGCCGGTTTCGGTGCGCTGCGGATCAAACAGCGTGGGGTACCTGTTCAGCAGGTTAGAGCTACCTACGGCCAGCTGCAGGTGGTCGGTCAGCGAGTAGCTCAGCGTCAGGTCGGTGGTGACGCGGGACTTGTACTTCATCGGCGCGTTGTCGAAGTCAAGCAGCGTTACGTTGTCGAAGCGCACGAAGCGCAGCAGCGCGCCCCACTTGCTCACTTTGTAGTCGAAGGTCAGGTTGATTTTCGACGGCGGCGCCGAGGCTTTCACGAAGGCCTGCTCGCGGGGGCCGAAGAAATCATCCTCGCGCCCGGCCAGGCGGCCCGAGGTCTGCACCCGGTCGACGCGCAGGCGGTTGAAGTTGGCGGCCAGCGTAGAGCTCAGCCGGCCCGTACCCAGCGTAGCGGTATGGTTCAGCACCACGTCGAGGCCCAGGGAGCGGGTGTCGGTGGCATTGGCGAAAAACTGGGCCTGCGCGACGCGGAAATTTTCCAGGTCGGCACCGATAACCGGGTCCAGAACGCCGTCGTCGTCGCGGGCGCTGAACTGACTGGTGAGCACTACCCGGTCTTTCACCTTGATGTAGTAGCCGTCCAGCGTCAGGCTCAGCGAGGAGCCGATGCGGCTGGTCAGGCCCACATTGGCGCTGTTGGACGTTTCCTGCTTCAGGCCCGGAATACCCAGCTTCCGGGTTATGTCGCTGTTGTTGCGGGCCAGCAGCACTTCCACCGGCTGCCCCTGAATGAAGTTAGTGAAGGTGGAGTTAAAGTTGATCTGAGCCAGCGACGGCGCCCGGAAGCCGGTGCTGTACGTGGCGCGCAACGTCAGAAACTCGGTCAGGATGTAGCGCGTGGAGGCTTTGTAGTTGAACGTGTTGCCAAAATCGGTGTAGTCCTCGTAGCGCAGCGCCCCGGCCAGCAGCCACTGCGGCGTCACGTTCAGCTCGGCATCTACGTAGGCGCCAAAGTTGTCGCGCTGAGCCTCAATTTCGTCTTTGGGCTGATACCCGGGGAAGCCCTGGGAGCCGGGCGCTGCCCCGGGGTTCGTGTCAAACGTATCCCAGGAAGCTCGCTCGCCGGCAAACAGCGAATACCACTCGCGCCGCAGCTCGGCCCCGGCCGCCACGTTGAGCCCCTCCAGCACCGTTTTGTAGTTGCGCGTCAGGCCCAGACTCACCACATTCTGCTGCAGTTGGAACCCACCCGCGTCGAAGGAAGTCGGCGAGCTGGCGCCCAGGGTGGCGTTCAGCGAGTTTTCGACCCCGTACCGGAAGCGGTTGGAGCCGAAGTTGTTGCTCAGGTCCAGCTCCCAACCTCCCAGATTCACCCGCACCCCGGCCACGGCCGAGGCATCCCAGATGTCGCTGGTGATAATGGGGTCGAAACCGTTGGGGTAGATAGCGGGCACGTTGCGGTCGTCGTCGGCGAAGCGGGTCCAGGCGTAGGCATCGCCCTTGCGCTTGTTGGCCCCGCCAAATACGTACACGTGCGCCTTGTCGCTGAGGGCAAACTTGGAGTTGAGGTAGGCCGAGGCGTTCGACACCTGGGGGTCGCCGTACTCGCGGCGGGCCAGGCCATCGGGACCAATGGGCACGGCGGCGCGCTGGGTGTGCTGGCGCTGGTTGAAGTCGAGCGTGGCATTGATAAAGCTGCCCTTCTCGCCCATACCCACGCCGTAGTTGACGTTGGCGTTGAAGTTGCCGCCGTCAAACTTCTGGTCGTCGCGGCGGTATTTGGCGTCGTAAGCGCCGTAGTTCACGCTGGCCGTCAGCTCCTTCACCGAGCTTTTGAGCACGATGTTAATCACGCCCGCAATGGCGTCGGAGCCGTACTGGGCGGCGGCGCCGTCGCGCAGGATTTCAATCCGCTCGATGCTGGCCGCCGGTATCACGTTCAGGTCGGTGCCGGTGTTGCCGCGGCCGCGGGAGCCGAACAGGTTTACCAGCGACGACTGGTGCTGACGCTTGCCGTTCACCAGCACCAAAGTCTGGTCGGGACCCAGGCCGCGCAGGGAGGCCGGGTCCACGTGGTCGGCCCCGTCGGAGCCGGTCTGGCGGTTCGAGTTGAAGGACGGCGCCACAAACTGCAGCAGCTGGTTCACGTCGAGCTGGCCGGTTTTGGACGTCACTTCCCGCAGGTCAATAATGTCGACCGGCGAAGGCGAGTCGGTGACGGAGCGGTTCTGACTGCGCGAGCCCACCACCTGTACGCCGCCCAGGCTGGTGCTGGATTCGGCCAGCTGCACGCTCACGGCGCCGCCGCCGGCGCTTACTTCCTGCGAGGCGAAGCCGATGGAGCTGACCACCAGGCGCGGGCTGGCCGTGCGCGACGAGAGCGTAAAGCGGCCTTCATTGTTGGTAGCCGTACCATTGTTAGTCCCCCGCTCAACCACCGTAGCTCCGATAACGGGCCGGCCGGCGGCATCCAGAACCTGGCCGGTCAGGGCCTGTCCCTGCCCAAAGGCGGTGGCGCTGACCACACACAGCGTCAGTGCCAGTAAATTTTGCTTCATAGCGCTAGTCAAAGTGAAAAATTCAACCATTCAAAGGCTTCAATCCGGGGCCCTCCGGGGGTAAGTATAGAGCTTTCCCCGTAAAAAAAGCGCCCTATCCGCTGCTCAGGGGATTATCGGGGGTTAGCCGGCAACGAAAAAGCCAGCCCGGTTGGGCTGGCTTCTCTGACGCTGAACGGCTTACAATTTTATCAGATGAGCATCCGCATGGGGTCTTCCAGCAGGGCTTTCAGCGTCTGCAGGAAGGCGGCGCCGGTGGCACCATCCACTACACGGTGGTCACAGGAAAGCGTCACCTTCATGATGTTGCCGATGGCCAGCTGCCCGTCCTTTACCACGGCCGTCTGCTTGATGCCGCCCACGGCCAGGATGCAGGCATCCGGGGGGTTGATGATGGCCGTGAATTCCTCAATGCCGAACATGCCCAGGTTGGAGATGGTGAAGGTGCTACCCTCCCACTCGGCCGGCTGAAGCTTCTTCGTTTTGGCTTTTTCAGCCAGGGCTTTCACCTCGGTGGCAATCTGCGAGAGACCTTTGCCGTCGGCATTGCGCACCACGGGCACCAGCAGGCCTTCGTCCACGGCCACGGCCACGCCGATGTTGATGACGTGGTTCTGGCGGATTTTGTCGCCGAGCCAGGAGGAGTTCACCACCGGATGCTGACGCAGGGCCACGGCCGAGGCTTTCACCACCAGGTCGTTGAAGCTGAGCTTCACCGGCGACAATGTGTTGAGCTGGGTGCGGACTTCCATGGCCCGGTCCATATTGATTTCCATCGTGAGATAGAAATGCGGGGCCGTAAACAGGCTTTCGGAAAGGCGGCGGGCAATAACCTTGCGCATCTGCGACACGGGCGTGTCGGTGTAGTCCTGGGAAGCTGGGGTCTTGGGGTCCTGGGGTCTTGGTTGCGGGGCCGGAGCTTCGGCCGTGGGAGCCGCCGCGGGCGCGGCCGGCGCGGCTGGCGCGGGTTGAGCCGCGGCGGCCGGAGCCGCCGCGGGCTGGGTGGCCGGAGCCGCGCCGGGCTGGGCGCTTTCCAGGTCGCGCGACACGATGCGGCCGTTTTCGCCCGAGCCTTTGATGCTGCTCAGGTCGATGCCCTTGTCCTTAGCAATGCTTTTAGCCAGCGGCGAAGCGAAGATGCGGCCACCCGGCTGGGTAACCGTCGCCGACTGGGGGGCCCCGGCCGCGGCCGGAGCTGCCGGGGTCGCCGCTGCGGGAGCAGCTTCAGCGGCCGCCGTTTCCGGAGCCGCGGCGGGGGCTGGCGCGGCCGGGGCCGCACTGCCGCCCGACTGGCCGCCGAGCAGCGCCTGCACGTCGGCTCCTTCTTCGCCGATGATAGCCAGAATACCGTCCACGGCCACGGCCTCACCATCTTTCGGGCCGATGTAGAGCAGGGTGCCATCGTCGTAGTTTTCCAGCTCCATCGTCGCCTTATCGGTTTCAACTTCGGCCAGAATATCGCCTGATTTTACTTTGTCGCCTACTTTTTTGAGCCAGGAAGCAATGGTGCCCTCCGTCATCGTGTCGCTCATCTTGGGCATCCGGATGACGGTGGCCTTTTTACCGTTTCCGGCCGGGGCCGCTGGGGCAGCCCCAACAACCGGCGCGGGAGCCGGAGCGGCTGGAGCGGCGGGAGCAGCAGCGGGTGCGACTGCGGGTGCGGGAGTTGGAGCGGGTTGAGCAGCGGGAGCCGGGGCCGCTTCGGCGGCGGGAGCAGCGGCGGCTGGCGCGGGGGCCGTGGGAGCACCGTTCAGCAGGGCGGAAATATCTTCGCCTTCCTTACCCACAATGGCCAGCACGCCATCGACGGCGACGGCGTCGCCTTCTTTGGGGCCAATGTGCAGCAGGGTGCCGTCCTCATAGTTTTCCAGCTCCATGGTGGCTTTGTCGGTCTCTACTTCGGCGATAATGTCGCCGGCTTTGACTTTATCACCCACCTTCTTGAGCCACGAGGCAATGACCCCCTCGGTCATCGTGTCGCTCATTTTGGGCATTCTTATGATTTCGGCCATCTGGATTTCGCTTGTATTGTGGAGGGTCAAAATTAGCCCGAAAATCCGGGGGAGCAAACAATGCCGCCGCATCGGGTTCTTTCCCTGCGCCAGCGAATTTTCGCCTCCGGCCGGCGGGCTACCGGAATATGGTTCGCCCGGTTGAAAAACGGCCTGTGATCCTGAACAGCGCAACGGACCTTAGGGCAGCAGAACGACAGCCGGGGTTACGGCTCGTTTACGCCGGATAAGGTCCTGCGCGGGCTCAGGATGACAGACGTAGCTGAAAAAGCAGGACGTATCAAGCCAATTCCTGCAAGTGCTGCACGTCGAGGAAGCTGCGCACCACGAACATGGAACCGGTGTAGTGCACTTTGTAGAGGCACAGATTGCGGTGCTCAAAGGCATCCATGTGGCTGAGCGGATAATTCAGCAGCTGGCAGAGCAGCACCCGCATGGCCCGGCCGTGCATGCACACCAGAATATTCTCCTCCCCGGGCCGGGCGGTGAGCAGGTCGATAAACGGCCGCTGGCGGGCGGCTACTTCCTCCGGACTTTCGCCCCCGGGCAGGCGGGCCGACGTCTGGCCCTGGTGCCATTGGCGCAGCACGCCGTAGTATTCCTCGTCTTCCTCGGCCGTGATGCGGGTGCCTTCGCGCAGGCCCCAGCTAATCTCGTTCAGGCCCGCGTGCTGCTCGTGCGGCAAACCCAGATCCAGAAAGCCCTGCACCGACTGCCGGGTGCGCTGCAAGGTGGAGGTGTAGACTTTATCGAACGCCAGGTGTTTATAGGCCGCGAAGAAGCGCGCCGCCTGTCGGTGGCCGGCCTCGTTCAGGCTCGAATCGATGCCACTGCCCTGCACGATGCCGGCGACGTTGAAGTCGGTCTGGCCGTGCCGGATAAGGTATATTTTTTTGACGCTCACTTTCCCGCTAGCTTTGTCGTTCCGGGGCCAAAAATAGTGGTTTCTGGCCCTAAAAAACCCTTTTTATTCTGGTTATTGCCTATGACACCCCCTACCGCCGACCTTGCCCAGCTCAATGCCTGGTGCCGCAACACCCTGGGCGAGCATCTGGGCATTGAAATAACTGAAGTCGGCGACAAGCTGCTGGTGGGCCGCATGCCCGTGGACCACCGTACGCACCAGCCCATGGGCCTGCTGCACGGCGGAGCCTCGGTTGCCCTGGCCGAAACCCTGGGCAGCATCGGCGCGGCCCTGCAGGTTGACGTACGCAAAAAAGCGTGTGTGGGGCTGGAAATCAACGCGAATCATCTCAAAGGCGTGCACTCGGGCTACGTGGTGGGCCGGGCCACGGCCCTTCACGTGGGCCGCAGCACGCAGGTGTGGGAAATCCGCATCACCCACGAAGAAACCGGGGCGTTGGTTTGTATCAGCCGGATTACGATGGCCGTTATCGACATCCCGCAAAAGTCTGATCAGCCCGCATGAGTAAGCCGCAGCCGGAAGTGGTAGCCTGGCCCGGGGCGGCAGTCAGTCCGTCGGCGCGGGCGCGTCAGCTGCTGACCTTCGCGTTGCGGCAGGGCCTGCCGGTGGCGCTGTGGCGGCTGCCGGGCGCGGCGCGGCCCCAGCTGTGCCTGAGCTTTTCGGCCGAAGCAGCCCTCGCCGGCCTGCCCCCGGCCCTTACCCCCGAGGCCCCGGCCGGCTTCGCCTTTTTCCCCTTCCGCGACTCCGACCGCAACCCGGCCCTCTTCCTGCCCGCCGACGTGTTCTGGGATGCGGACCGCCCGGCGGAGCTGCTCGTGCAGTCCGCGGGTAGTGGCGTAAGTCAGCTGCTGGGGTTTTTGACCAGTCCGGACGGGCTGACCGATGGGGACATGCCGTGGCACCTGAGCCGTCAGCCCCTGCCCCACCCGGCTTCGCGGGCCGAATACACGGCGCTGGTCGAAACCGGTGTGGACGCCATCCGCCACGGGCAGGTGATGAAAGTGGTGTCGTCGAGGGCGGCGCGGCGGCCCTTGCCGGCGGGGTTCGATGCGCTGCGGGCGTTCGAGAATCTGGGGCAGCGCTATCCGCAGGCGTTTGTGTCGTTGGTGAGTGCGCCGGGCGCGGGCACCTGGCTGGGCGCTTCGCCCGAGGTGCTGGTGGAAATCGGGGCCGACGGCGTTTTCCGCACCATGGCCCTGGCCGGCACCCAGCCCCTGACGCCCGGCATGGTGCCCAACCAGGCCATCTGGCGGCAGAAAGAAATTGAGGAGCAGGCCCTCGTGTCGCGCTACATCGTGAACTGCTTCAAGCAGCTGCGGCTGCGCGAGTACGACGAAACCGGCCCCCGCACCACCGTGGCCGGGCAGCTGCTGCACCTGCGCACCGACTTCGCCGTGAACCTGCACAACGTGCCCTTCCCCACCCTGGGCACCGACATGCTCCGGCTGCTGCACCCTACCTCGGCCGTGGGCGGGATGCCCAAGCAGGCCGCGCTGAGTTTTCTGCACCAGCACGAGGGCTACGACCGGGCCTACTACAGCGGCTTTCTGGGCCCCGTGAATCTGCCCCAGGCCGGCGTGGCCCGGCTATTCGTAAATCTGCGCTGCCTCCAGCTGCGTACTTCTGAAGCCGTCCTCTACGCCGGCGCCGGCCTCACCATCGACTCCGACCCGGAGCGGGAATGGAATGAAACCGAAATGAAGCTGAGCACGGTAGCCGCTGCGCTGCAGTGAACAATTATCAATGAACAATTATCAATGAACAGTTAAATAACATCGACAATTCCTCATTGTAATAGGCTGCGCTTCCTGATTCCGCAAGGCAACAAGCACGTTTGACCCCTCCCGCAAATTGCTCATTGCTCATTGCTCATTGATAATTGTTAATTGTTAATTGATTAAAGATGCAAGCCATCCATAACATTGCCGAAATCTGCGCCCGGCACGGCATTACCGACGTGGTGCTGTCGCCGGGGTCGCGGTGCGCGCCGCTGACGCTGGCCTTTGCCCGCCACCCCGGCATTCGGGTGCGCACGGTACCCGATGAGCGGGCGGCGGCCTTTATCGGGCTGGGGCTGGCCCAGAGCCAGCGGCGGGCGGTGGCGCTGGTCTGCACCTCGGGCACGGCGGGGCTGAACTACGCCCCGGCCGTGGCCGAGGCTTTTTTCCGGCAGATTCCGCTGGTGGTCTTCACCGCCGACCGGCCCCCGGAATGGATCGACCAGCTCGACGGGCAGACCATTCGCCAGACCGACCTCTACGGGGCCCACGCCAAAGGCTCGTTCAACTTCCCCGCCGACACCATCCACGCCGACGCCCAATGGCACGCGGCCCGGCTGGTATCCGAGGCCATCAACCTGGCCCAGCAGTTTCCGCCCGGCCCGGTGCAGGTGAACGTGCCGCTGCGGGAGCCGTTCTACCCCAAACCCGGGGAGGAAATCCGGTTCGAAGACGTCAGGATCATCCGGGAAGTAGCGGGCCCGGCCATGCTGCCGGCTTCCGAGCTGGCGGCGCTGCGGCTAGCGCTACGGACTACGCCCCGCGTGCTGGTCGTGGCCGGTCAGCACCGCCACGACGACGCGCTGCTGCTGGCGCTGCGCCGGTTTCAGGCCGCGTATCAGGTTCCCCTCGTGGGCGACGTTATTGCCAATCTGCACCAGCCGGTCGGGGCCAGCTACGATGTACGCTCCGCCCCCATCGGCCACCACGACGTGTTTCTGGGCGTGCCGGAACCCGGGCTGAAGGAAGCTTTGCGGCCGGAGCTGCTCATCACGTTCGGCCAGTCGCTGATTTCCAAGAGCCTCAAGCTTTACCTGCGCGAATCAGCTCCGGCCGAGCACTGGCACGTGCAGGCTGCCGGCCCGGTGGCCGATACGTTCAAGTCGCTCACCCGCATCATCCGCCTGGAGCCAGTCGATTTCTTCGGGCAGCTCGTAGCGCCGGATTCACCGGATTCTAGCGCCCCGGTTTCGGCCGAGTCAGCCAGCCCGATTCCTGGTGCCCCCGCCCCGGCCCGCCTCACCTGGCCGAAAGCCGGCTGGGCCTTATCGGAGCAGGATGCGGGTACCAAAGCGGCCTACGCCATGCCCTGGCACAAAGCTGATAGCTGGGCAAAGGGCTTTCTGGAAGAGTTCCTGCACCCCGACGACCAGCCGTTCAACGAGTTCAAAGCCTTTCACCACGTCCTGCGCCACCTCCCCGACCACACGGCCCTGCACCTGGCCAACAGCATGGCCGTGCGCTACGCCAATATTCTGGGGATGCCCGAGCTGAAAACCATCGAGGTATTCGCCAACCGTGGCACCAGCGGCATCGACGGCTGCACCAGCACCGCCGTGGGCGCGGCCCTGGCCCAGCCGGAGCGGCCCGTAGTATTACTGACCGGCGACGTGGCGTTTTTCTACGACCGCAACGCCTTCTGGCAGAACTACCCCACCCCCAACCTGCGCGTGGTGCTGTTCAACAACCACGGCGGCGGCATCTTCCGCCTCATCGACGGGCCGCGGCAGCAGCCCGAGCTGGAGGAGCTTTTCGAAACCCACCAGCCGCTCACGGCCGAGCATACGGCCCGGGATTTTGGGCTGCGCTACTTCACGGCCACTACCTTTGCTGAACTGAAAACGGCTTTATCGGTTTTCTTTGCACCCGGCAGCAGCGCGGCACTGCTGGAAATCGCCACCGACAGCGCCACCAACGCCGCCTTCTTCGAATACTACCGGGTTTCAGTCCGCACATCTTTCTCCTCCTAGAACGACCTCCTTTTACCTCTGCGCATCCCTCTGCGGACCTCTGCGAGAAAATTCATTGCCGGTTTCTCGCAGAGGTTCGCAGAGGAATGCGCAGAGGTAACGCAGAGGTTTAACCTTCCGCTTATGTCAATCACCTGGACTCCGATCAAGGAATTCCGCGAAATCCTCTTCACCTTCCACGAGGGCATCGCCAAAATCAGCATCAACCGCCCGCAGGTGCACAACGCCTTCACGCCCCTGACGGTGGAGGAGATGATTGAGGCCATGGACATCTGCCGCATGCGCACCGACATCGGCGTGGTGGTGCTTACCGGCGAGGGCGGCAAAGCCTTCTGCTCGGGCGGCGACCAGAGCGTGCGGGGCCACGGCGGCTACATCGGCGAGGACACGGTGCCGCGTCTGAACGTGCTGGATCTGCAAAAGCAGATTCGCTCCATTCCCAAGCCCGTCATTGCTATGGTGGCCGGCTGGGCCATTGGCGGCGGCCACGTGCTGCACGTCGTCTGCGACCTGAGCATTGCGGCCGACAACGCCCGCTTTGGCCAGACCGGCCCTAAAGTAGGTTCGTTCGATGGCGGCTTCGGCGCTTCCTACCTGGCGCGGGTGGTAGGCCAGAAGAAAGCCCGCGAAATCTGGTTTCTCTGCGACCAGTACGACGCCCAGGAAGCCCTCGATATGGGGCTGGTGAACAAAGTGGTACCGCTGGATCAGCTGGAAGAAACCACCGTGGCCTGGTGCAAAAAGATTCTGGAGAAAAGCCCGCTGGCGCTGCGCATGCTCAAGTCGGCCTTCAACGCCGAGCTCGACGGGCAGGCCGGGATTCAGGAGCTGGCCGGCAACGCCACGCTGCTCTACTACCTCTCGGAGGAAGCCAAGGAAGGCCGCAACGCCTTCGTGGAAAAGCGCACCCCGGACTTCTCGAAGTATCCGAAGTTTCCGTGAGGCAAGGAAGTCATTCGTTACAGAACAGGCCCGCACGCTACCGTGCGGGCCTGTTCTGCTTTATATTACAGCTTCCGTCAATCAGACTGCGGCATTTCGGGGCTCTGTCCTGCGGCCTTCATCCCGGCCCGGCTAAGTCTCGTAGGAGCAGGCATACCGGCCGGCGCCGCTACTTGCTCCGGTAGTGTGGCCGGTAGTGCCCGTTATAAAAGCCCGCAAGCCGATGACCGCAGACAACAGCTTACAACGATTTCTTACCGCTCAGGAAACGGACTATGCGCTGGCGCTGGCCGAAGTAAAAGCGGGCCGCAAGCGCAGCCACTGGATGTGGTGTATTTTCCCCCAGATTCAGGGCCTGGGCTTCAGCGAGACGTCAAAGCTGTACGCCATCAAAGACCGGCAGGAGGCCGGGGACTACCTGAAACACCCGGTGCTGGGTGGCCGGCTCATCAGCATCGGCCAGGAGCTGCTGAAGCTGGACTCCAGTGATGCCACCCGCATCTTCGGCAGCCCCGATGATTTGAAGCTGAAGTCCTCGATGACGTTGTTTGCGGCCGTGGGTAGTAACCCGGTATTCCAGGCCGTGCTGGACAGGTTTTTCCGGGGCGCCCCGGATAACCAGACCTTGCAGCTGCTGGGCAAGCAGCTATAAGTTGCTTTGAAGCTGTTTGGGAAGTCGCCAAAATCAATCAGAATGTCATGCTGAGCGAAGTCGAAGCATCTCTACCGCTTCGTTGAACGACTCCTACGAAGCGGTAGAGATGCTTCGGCTTCGCTCAGCATGACGTTCTTTTGACTTCCTAAACAACTTCTTCATTACCTGAGCAAAAAAGCCCGGCAGGCCACAACGCCGTCGGGAAAAAGCGGCCTGAACTTCTCCGGATATCCGAAGTTTCCAGGGGGATGGGCCGCTGAAATTGCAACCCGCACCTGGGCCGGCCGCTATTATTTGGCTTTGTCCCGGAACCGGCATCTTTGCCATCATCTCTTTTCAACCCAACCAGCCGCACAATGCACGCTTTACCGAAATCTTCCCTACTGCTGATGCTGCTGAGCTTTTCTATAACGTTCGCCGCTCAGGCGCAGCAGACCAAAGCGTCCGGTGGGGCGGTTGCTGATGCCGCCCAGGAAACGCTGGTGGTAGAGGCGGCCTGCGGGCAGTGCCGGCTGGGCCTGCCGGGCCAAAGCTGTGACCTGGCCGTTCGCCTGAACGGGCAGGCCTACTTCGTGGATGGGACCACCATCGATTCCCACGGCGACGCCCACGCCAAAGACGGCTTCTGCAGCGCCATCCGGCAGGCGGAAGTACAGGGCGCGGTAGTGGATGGCCGGTTTAAGGCCACGTATTTCCACTTGCTGCCGGAAGTGGCGAAGGGAAAGTAAGCGGTGGACTGGGCCATAGCCGCATCAAAACCACCGAAATCTACCCGCACGTGGCCCAAACTACCCGCCCCGCTTCCCCACTCGACACGTTAGGCATATAAAGCCAGACTTTCGGGAAGCAAGCTGATTTGGGTATGCTTCCCGAAGGCTTCTTGCGTACCTTGCGCGGGTTCCCGAAACTTACGGGAGTACCGAGTTTCGGGAGCCCTAATGTTGTGTGGCATTTTAAAGACCGACACTGCGAATGATAATTGAAGCTGAAATAATAAGCCAACCATATTCAGGAGAATATTCAGAAATAATTTACGACAATGAAAGTGCATGGAATTCTCAAAGTTGGACTTTTATAAAGTTCACCAATGAAGACTATTCAGAATGGTGTGGACAATTTCGTGGCTTTCCAAGACAAGTTGCTTTCTCCACAGTCAGTAACATTGTTTTGATTTTAACATCAGACTATTTGTATCAACTAAACAGAGAAACAGAAAATTTAACAGATTTGGAAGACCAACCAAAATATCAAAATCTGACAGTTTCACCGAATGGAGATTTTATTCTTGCGGACTATTACACCCTTGAAAAGGTTACGACGAGTATAAAAAATAAAGAACCAATTGAAAGCCCAATTCAAATGGACATAATTGAATTCAATGAATGGGACAACGCAAAACTCAAATTTACCTGTGACGAATTCTTGAATTGGGACAGACACTTAACAATGAATTACAATAGCACAACGAATAAAATTGAAATAGTAAATGGTTAATTTGAAAATACGATTTATTGACGTTGTTTATGGAATTGCTATTGTTGGAGCAGACCTGTTTATATTTATAATACTTGGACTTTTACTTATGGGCTATGACGACAGTTATGTCAATTGAAAAGGCGAATATTGGAGTTTGGCAAGTATGAAAAAGACCGAGAAAATTATTTACATTTGTTACAACGCTTGGATTATTTTAAACATAATAGTACTTATTTACATTGGACGAAAAATATACAGAAAGACAAAGAAAAACGCCACGTAACAGCACCTACAAGAAATTAGCGGTTCAGTGGTCAAATCAAGTTTTGTGCTTCGTATCAAGTTTTGTGGTGGCAGACAGTTTTCGTCTCCGAAATCGCCAACTTCTTGTAGCTGCAAACCGTTGCTTCAACCAGCAGCGCAACAAACGAGCAGCGCCACCTGAATCAGGTGGCGCTGCTCGTTTCCTGGAACTTCGCTAAAATATCGATCCGTATCCTTCGCAGCCGCAGCACCAGGCCAGCATGAAGGTCTTTTCCTCCTCGTGCTTTTGCTCGTCCAATGCCTCCTGACTCATTGCCGGAGACGGAGCCGTTGGGGCCGAAGCTTGGGGTGCGTCCAACGAAACAGGGCGCGGCGCGGGCATCACGGGAGAAACGGGAGTCGCTTTCATGGCTTTAGTCAGTTGGTTGCCAGCTGAATATACGGCTTCCCCGGCGATACTGGCAACTGTGCTCGCAGTGCAGCCCCCGCCCGTCGTTGAATGAACCACTACAGGTTCGTTCAACGACGGGCGGGGGCAAGCCCCGCACCCTACCGCGCTACCCAAACGGGGGTAGAGAAGCATCCTTGCCTGTCGTTGTTGAACGACCCCATCGGTGAGACTACCTCGTTCTGACTCCTTCAAACCACTTTTGAGCCACTGGTGGTTTACAGGCTATAGCCGTTTCGTGAGCAATAGCCAGGGCCCGCTGCGCTGGACTGGTCGCCGGGAGCGGAGGTTGAACGTCGCGGGCCAACGACGACCGGCCCGACGGCTGGTAGCCGCCGGGCCGGTAGCCACCCCGTTCGCGAAACCGCTAGAAGACGCCAGCTTCCTTTGCCGTGGTACCGCGCTTTCAGACCGACGGCTATACCTTGCGGACGCCCGGCAGTGGCCCCACTGCTTTTTCCTCCTCCGCTGCTCCATCTTTGCCCCCGCGTATGTCTACCACCCCGCTCCTGCCCGATTCCCTGCTGCTCAACGGCCGCGAATTCCGCTACGATGATATCCGGCGCTACCCCGCCAACAGCCCCGTGGATCTGAACGGCTACGAGGCCAAGGTGCTGGACTTCTGCCGGCAATGGCTGAACGGGGCCCAGGAGTTCGGGCTGCGCACGTCCGGCTCCACCGGCAAGCCCCAGCTCGTGACCATGCGCCGCCGCCAGCTGGCCGCCTCCGCCCGCCGCACCGGCGACTACTTCGACCTCGGCCCCGGCGACCGGATGCTGGTGTGCCTGAACTGCGAGTTCGTGGGCGGCATGATGATGCTGGTGCGCGGGCTGGAGCTGAACCTGCACCTGACCATCGTGGAGCCCCACGCCGATCCGCTGGCGCTGCTGCCCATCACGGCCCAGTTTGACTTCGCTTCGTTCGTGCCCCTGCAGCTGCGGGAGGTGCTGGCCCATAACCAGGCGGCGCGGCTGAACCGGATGAAGGCCATTCTGGTGGGTGGGGCCACGGTGGAAAGCAGCCTGGAAAAAGAGATTCAGCTGTTGAAAGTACCGGTGTACCTCACCTACGGCATGACGGAAACGGCCTCCCACATTGCCCTGCGCCGCCTGAACGGCCCCGCCGTGACGCCTTTCTACCAGGTACTGCCCGGCATCCACATCGGTCAGGACGCCCGCGGCTGCCTCACCGTGCGCGCCGACGTGACCGACGACCGCCTGGTAACCACCAACGACCGGGTACGCCTCCTGGATGCCCATACCTTCGAGTGGCTGGGCCGCGCCGACTTCGTGATCAACTCCGGGGGCGTGAAGGTGCAGGCCGAAAAGGTGGAGCAGGTACTGGAAGTGGCGCTGGCCGAGCTGGGGCTGCCCAACCGCCGGACCTTCGTAGCCGGCCGCCCCGATGCCCGGCTGGGCGAGCAGGTGACGGCGTTTCTGGAAGGGGCGCCCCTACCCGAAGCCCAGGCCAAAAAGCTGCTGGCGCTGCTGGGCGAGCGGCTGGAACGCTACGAGCGGCCCCGGGAGCTGGTTTACGTGCCCCGGTTCCGCACCACGGCCTCCGGCAAGCTCGACCGCCTGAGCACCGTGCGCAGCATCGCGGCCCCGCGCCCGGATGAGCAGAGGCCGTAATATCGAGGTGCCGCTTTCATACTTAATCGTTGTCATCCTGAGCAAAGCGAAGGACCTTCCTCTTTGAATACAGAAAAACTCCTTTCAGCTCCTAACGCCTTTACTGCGCAACGGTAAAGGGCTTTACTCATTGAAATGAGCGTTGGAGGTTATCCGAGGAAGGTCCTTCGCGCTGTTCAGGATGACAGGCGATTGGGAACGGGAACCTGATCCGGCGGCAGCGGCGGCTCCGGCATTCTCAACTATGTGAAAAAAGCCTTTGCTTTGTACTACTTTCCCTACTGCATTTCCCGCAATGAAGCGTAACCCTATTTCCGCGGCGGCCTGGCTGCTGGCGGCTCAACTGGCCGGCGGCTGCGCCGGCACCACGGCCACCACCACGGCCCCGACCCAGGCCGTTTCCTCGGCTACCGCGGAGGCCGTTGGCACCCTGGCGACTATGCCCCCGGCCCAGGCGGCCGCGGCCCCTACGGCCGACGAGCCTTTCCAGACCGTGACCGAGCAGTTTGCCGACCTGCGGCTGCTGCGCTACCAGGTGCCGGGCTTCGAAACGCTGGACCCGCGCCAGAAGGAGCTGCTCTACTACCTCTACGAAGCCGCCCTCTGCGGCCGCGAAATCACCTACGACCAGAACTTCAAGCACAACCTGCGCATCCGCCGCACGCTGGAAGCGGTGTGGGCCGCCAACCAGCAGCAGATTGCCAACACCTCGAATACGGGCAACGTGGATCAGGCCAACAAGCTCAACATCTACACCAAGCGGGTGTGGTTTTCCAACGGCATTCACCACCACTATTCCACCCGCAAGTTTGTGCCCGAGTGCACGCCCGCCTACTTTGCCCAGCTGGTGAAGAGCGTGGATGCCGGCACCCTGCCCCTGGAAAAAGGCGAAACCGTGGATCAGCTGCTGACCACGCTCACGCCCTTCATCTTCGACCCGAAAGTGGCGGCCAAGCGCGTGAACCAGGAAGCCGGCCAGGATCTGCTGACTACCTCGGCCTCCAACTTCTACGAGAACGTGACCCAGAAGGAAGCCGAAGCCTACTACGCCAAAAAGATCGACCGGAAGGATAAGACGCCCGTTTCCTACGGCCTGAACTCCAAGCTGATCAAGGACAAGCAGGGCCGCGTGCTTGAGCTGCCCTGGAAAGTAGGCGGCATGTACGGCGCGGCCCTCACCCAGGTAATCTACTGGCTGGGCAAAGCCTCCGACGTGGCCGACACGCCCGAGCAGAAGCTGGCCCTGCAGCGCCTGATCAGCTACTACCGCACCGGCGACCTGAACACCTGGGACGACTACAACATTGCCTGGGTACGCGACACCAAAAGCCGCACCGACGTGGTGAACGGCTTCATTGAAGTGTACGGCGACCCGCTGGGCTACCGCGCCACCTACGAGTCGGTGGTGTCGTTCAAGGATCTGGAAGCGACCAAGCGCATCAAGGCCATCGGCGACGAGGCCCAGTGGTTCGAGGACAACTCGCCGATTCTGCCCCAGCACAAGAAGAAAAACGTGGTCGGCATCACGGCCAAGGTAATTACGGTGGTGGTGGAAAGCGGCGACGCGGCCCCGGCCACGCCCATCGGCATCAACCTGCCCAACGCCAACTGGATCCGCAAGGACCACGGCTCCAAGTCGGTGAACCTGGGCAACATCGTGGACGCCTACGGCCTGGCCGACGCGGGTGGGTCGTTGGATGAGTTTGCCAACTCGGCCGAGGAAAAAGCCCGCGCCCGCCAGTTTGCGGGTCTGGCCGGCAAGCTCCACACCGACATGCACGAGGTAATCGGGCACGCTTCGGGACAGATCAACGCCAACGTGGGCACGCCCAAGGAAACCCTGAAAAGCTACGCCTCCGCCATCGAGGAAGGCCGCGCCGACCTGGTGGCGCTGTACTTCCTGATGGACGAGAAGCTGGTGCAGCTGGGCGTGGTGCCGAGCCTGGAAGTGGGCAAAGCCGAGTACGACAATTACATCCGCAACGGCCTGATGAGCCAGCTGGTGCGCCTGCCGCTGGGCGAAACCGTGGAGGAAGCGCACATGCGCAACCGCCAGATGGTGGCCAAGTGGGCGTTTGAGAAAGGCAAGAAGGACAACGTGATTGAGAAGGTGACCCGCGACGGCAAGACCTACTTCAAAATCAACGACTACCAGAAGCTGCGCGGCCTGTTCGGCCAGCTGCTGCGCGAGCTGCAGCGCCTGACCAGCGAGGGCGACTACGCGGCGGCCAAGAACCTGATTGAAACCTACGGCGTGAAAGTAGATCCCGTGCTGCACAAGGAAGTGCTGGAGCGCTACGCCAAGCTCAACATCGCGCCCTACCAGGGCTTCATTCAGCCCCGGCTGGTGCCGGTGGAAGCGGGCGGTAAAATCACCGACGTGAAAGTGGAATACCCCACCGACTTCGCCCAGCAGATGCTGGACTACAGCCGCAAGTACCAGTTTCTGCCGAACTACAACTAAGCAGCACCCTGATAGGATCGTCATGCTGAGCGAAGCCGAAGCATCTCGCGTGCTGATGGGTGATTAGTAATCCCGCATCAGCACGCGAGATGCTTCGTTCTCTGCTTTATGCGCAGAATGCTCAACATGACGCGCTTTTCCGGGTTTCTATTCCTTCCAACCAACTCTAAGCCGGCGCCCCATGCAACAATTCTTCCTCTCCGCCCTGACCTTTCTGCTGCCGCTTGCGGGTACTACTATCGCTCAGGCGCAGACCACCAACGTGAATGCGGCCCGCTTCGAGTACTGCGAGCTGCTGAAAACCGACTTCCTGAATGAGCCGACCAAAACCAAGGGCAGCGATATCTTCGTGGACTTCGGCTTTGGCTTCGAGAAGCTCGGCGACAGTGAGTTTGCCAAGCGCGAGGTGGGCAAGATGGAAGTGTTTTCGACCCCGCTGAGCACGCTCAACTACATGGGCAAGCTGGGCTGGGAAGTGGTGCAGGTGTATTCGCTGCCCAATGGCCAGCGCAATCAGCAGTTCACCCACATCCTGCTGCGGCGCCTTACTACTTCTTCCGGCCCCAGGTAAGCCGCGTTATTTTCGCTGAAAAGCCGGCTACCCACACGGGGCAGCCGGCTTTTCTTTTGTGGTATTGAGGACGCGCAGGCTCCGCCCCTACGCGTGCCAGGCCATCGGAATATCGGCTTCAAACTGCCCGGGCACGGTGGAAACGCGGCCCAGCAGGCGGCCTTCGCGCTCAAACCCCAGCTTCTCGTAGAGGGCAATGGCGCGCTGGTTACTCTCGCGCACCAGCAGCTCTACCCGCCGGATGTGCGGTAGCTGCCGGCGCGTGGTGCTGAGCAGGGCCGTGAAGAGCTGATAGCCGAGCTTCTGCCCCTGATACCGTGGATGAATGGCCAGGGTCAGCTCGCCCAGCACGTGGGCGAAGATGCGCAGCCCGCTGCCGTAGGCGTGAATCTCTCCGGCCAGCCCCGCGCCGTCGGGGTGCTCTACTACCAGCGCTACGCCGTTGGCTAAGCTGCGCGTAAGGAAGGTTTGAACGTAGTCGGGAGTGATTTCGGCGGCGCTGCGGGCCAGGCCGCCGCCCTGCCCGGCCACCGTGCGGTAGAGGGTTTCGATAGCGGCAGCATCCGCCGGCGTGGCAGCGCGAACGGTAAAATCGGGCATCAGAGTAAGGGAAGTTATTGGTATAGGACTTGCGCAATGGTTCGCCAAAGTCATTCCACGCAGGGTCCCGCAGGGTTAAACCGCAGGGGCTCGCAGTGTTTTATTCCGTTCGCACTGCGAGACCCCGCGCTTTAACCCTGCGAAACCCTGCGTGAAAGCTAATTCAACAGTTTTGCGTAAGCCCTATGGTCGTAAAAAGGCCGGCGTGAACCTCGCCGGGCCGGTCAATTGTCGGGGCGTAGGCCGTTCTGGCTGAACAGGCGGCGCTTGAAGCGCAGCGTCTTGTAGAGGTCGCCGAGCGAGATCTTGGCCCGGCCGTAGAACACCGGCCCGTTCAGCTCGCGCTGCAGGCTGCGGCTGACGAATACCGGCTGCCGCCAGCCCAGGCCGGTACCCAGCGAAAACCAGCGGAAGACGCGCATCTGGCCCGCCACGGTGGGCTCGGCCAGCCAGATAGTTTGCTTGGGCGAACGAAGCACTGAGCCGTCGGGCACGAAATAGCGGGAGTAGGACTTGCCTACCCCCATTTGCGCCTGCCCACTGATTTCCCAGCGCTTGGTGCGCAGCACCACGTACTCGCCGTAGCCGGCCACGTAGCGGAAGCGCAGCTCGGCGCGGGTAGCCGCGGGCAGCTCGGCCGGCGGGGGCTGGCGGGAAGGAATAGCGTTGCTGAGCAGGTACACGCCGATGCCGGTGCGCAGGCGGCCGCGCCATTCCACGCCCAGTTTCAGGCCCAGCAGCGTTACGTAGTGGCGGTTGAGAATGGAGTTGCGCACGTCGAGCTGAAACACCGGCCGCCGGTGCAGCTGGGCGCTGTCGGCGCTGAAGCCGGAATCCTGGGCCGCCGCCGTAAGCGCCAGCAGCATTGCTGCCAGACTTGTTGCCCAGATCTTTTTAACCGGCCCGCTCACGTCCCAAAGGTACGTACCCCTCCCTGGAGAGTTATAATCCGAAGGACAGAAACTCCGCGTCCCGCGGTTTTTGCCGGTAATCTGCCTGGATGGCAGCGGCGGAAAAGGGTTCACTGCTACGGGTTTGCTGCTTCACCCGGCCGGAGCGCGGGTTCACCCGGTTAGCCCTGGGGGTTGGGCCGCCACCGGGGTAGCTTTGTTCACCTCCATTTCCTCCGCCGATGCTCACGCCCGACTTCCTGTTTTCCCTGGCCAATCCCCTGGCCCTGATCGGCTGGCTGCTCCTGGCGCTGGCTCCCCGCTGGCGCGGCACGCGGATGCTGGTGCATTCGGGCGCCCTGCCCCTCGCGCTGGCCGCCACCTACGCGGCGCTGATTGGCGCTCATTATTTCGGGCCCCACGCCAGTGCCGGCGGCTTCAGCTCCCTGGCCGAGGTGGCGGCGCTGTTTCAGGACCCGTGGGCGCTGCTGGCCGGCTGGGTGCACTACCTCTGCTTCGACCTGACCATTGGGGCCTGGGAAGCCCGGGATGCCCGGCGGCGCGGCGTCCCCCACGGACTGCTGGTGCCCTGTCTGCTGCTCACGTTTATGCTCGGCCCGGTGGGCCTGCTGCTCTACAGTGCGCTGCGGCGCGCCTACCCGCTGGCTACAACTACCGCCGTGGCTGCCGCCTGATTTTCATACTTCTGACCTTTTAACTTACTCCTGATGGAAACGCGGGCATTATCTACTTCTGCTGCCGGCAGCGCTATGGAGCGGACCGCAGACTCCGGCTACGGGCTGAGGCATTTTCTGCGGGTGCTGCACCGCGCCAGCCCAATGCTGTCCTGGGCGGGCTGGCTCAACGTGCCCCTTATTGCCCTGGCCCTGCTCCTGCTGCCGTTCGACGACCGGGTGGTAACGGGCCTGAACGTGTGGTTTAAGCCCCTCAAATTCGCGCTGTCCACCCTGATTTACGTCTGGACGCTGGGCTGGCTGCTGGCCGATCTGCCGGCAGCGGCCCAACGCGCCACGCGCATCATCAGCTGGGGCGTGGCCGTGAGCATGACGGTCGAAATGCTGGCTGTTTTCCTGCAGGCGGCCCGGGGCACCACCTCGCACTTCAACGTAACCTCCGCCCTGGATGGTGCCCTGTTCGGGGTAATGGGACTCTTCATTTCGCTCAATACCGGGCTGCTGGTCTGGGCGCTGTACCTCACGCTGCGGCACCGGCCGTTTGGTCCGGCCGCCTACGTGTGGGGCATGCGGCTGGGGCTGCTGCTGTTTCTGGTGGGCAGCGCCGTGGGTGGCACCATGATTCGCCAGATGGGCCATACCGTTGGCGCGGCCGACGGCGGGCCGGGCCTGCCGGGGCTGGGCTGGAGCACCCGCGCCGGCGACCTGCGGGCGGCCCACTTTCTGGGGCTGCACGCCCTGCAGCTGCTCCCGCTGGCCGGGTGGCTGCTGGCCCGGTATTTCCCCCGGGGGCAAGTACGCGGCCAGCTGCTCGGGCTGCTGGCCTTCACGCTGCTATACGTCGGGGCCGTGGCGTGGCTGTACTGGCACGCTCTGCAGGGGCTGCCGCTCTGGCCGGCAAGCTGATCTGAGGTCTTACTATTTCTCCTTTATCCATGAATTCACCTACCGTTACCGCCGTCGGCATCCCCGCGACCAGTCAGATTGCCGCAGGGTTTTCGTCGGTTGACTATGCCGATGCCTACCAGCTGCCGCTACTGGCGCAGCACCCGGTGGCCGCGCCGGCAGTGGCCCAGTTGCTTTTCGGGCAGGGTCCCGGCTGGGTGCGGCACCTGCTGCGTCTGCGCCACTGGCTGGTACGCCCGCTGGGCCTCACAACCTTCCCCGCCACTCCCCTCTCCCCCGACCAGCCCCTGGTGCCCGGTGGTCGGCTGGGGCTGTTTCAGGTGTTCAGCGTCGCGGACCAGGAAGTGGTGCTGGGACTGAACGACCGGCACCTGGATTTCCGCGTGTCGGTGTGGGTGCCGCCGACGCCCCCCCGCCGGGCGGTGGTAACGACAGTCGTCCATTTTCATAACCGGGTAGGGCGCTTATATTTCGCCGTCATCCGCCCGTTTCATCACCTGGTGGTAAAGGCGCTGTTGCGCCACGCGCTGCGCAAACCGGCGGCGGGGCAGTTGGCTGAAAAACCGGAAGCCGGTATCTTCCGGCCCCGGTAAGCCGGCCGCTTTCCTGTTCCCGCCCTGGTCACTTCCCTGTCTTTGCTTCACGGCCCTTCTTTTACCCTATGAACGACCGCCGCCTGCTGTTGCTGGGAGTGCCGCTGCTGGCCGGGCTCATCAGCCTGCTGACCGTAGACGAGCTGCCGCAGCTGCTGAATCCGGAAATCCTGGTGGTGAACCTGGCTATTTCGCTGCTGTTTACCACCGTACTGTGGCTGGGCACCCGCACCATCTGGTTTGCGCTGCTGCGGTATTATCCCCGGGTAGAGCAGACCCGACGGCGGCTCTGGCTGCTGGCCGGAATCTGCCTGCTGTACACGGCGGCGGCTACGGCCCTGCTCATGGCCGCGCTGCACCTGCTCATACCGCCCTACTTCCCGCTGAAGCCCCCGGCGCTGTTCCGGCAGATTTCCTTCAACCTGATTCCGGCGGTGCTGGTGCTGCTGCTCTACGAAAGCATCCGATTCTTTCAGCAGTGGGAGCACAACGTGCGCCGCGCCGAGCAGCTCACCCAGGCCGGCGTGCAGAGCCAGCTCGAAGCCCTGCAAAACCAGCTCGACCCCCACTTTCTCTTCAACAGCCTCAACACCCTGGCCGCCCTCATCGACGATGCCAACGCCCCGGCCCAGCAGTTTGTGGAGCAGCTGGCCGACGTGTACCGCTACGTGCTGCTGGCCCGCGAAAAGCCCACCGTGCCGCTGGCCGAGGAGCTGGCTTTCGTGGAAACCTACGTGGCCCTGCAAAAAACCCGGTTTCGCGACAACCTGCGGGTCACCCAGCATATTCCGGCCGGTTTGCTGACCCAACACGTGGCCCCGCTGAGCGTGCAGCTGCTGGTTGAAAATGCGCTGAAGCACAACGTGGTGAGTCAGGCCCACCCGCTGGAAGTCACGATAACGGCGGCGGCCGAGGGCGGCTACCTGCGGGTGCAGAACTCCTTCCGGGCCCGCGCCGCCGGGCTGGCCCCCAGCACCGGACTGGGCCTGCAAAACATCCGTCACCGCTACGAGCTGTTGCAGGCCCCGCTGCCGGTCCGCATAGAAGCCACCGAAGCAACGTTTACCGTTTATCTACCCCTGATTGGTTGAATATCGGCTGCTGAATTGAAAACACGACTGTCATCCTTCATCTGGCGTTCGCCTGCGAAGGACCTTCCTCGGATATCCTGCCAAACCTGGTTAAACGAGCAAAGCCATTTCCCATAGCGCGGAGAAAGATGTTGTGCAGTGCAAGGAGTTTTAGAGTGCTGAAAGAGGGAGGTCCTTCGCAAGAATACGCCAGATGAAAGATGACAATCGACAAAAAACGCATTCCTAAACCTTCCCAATGCCCGCCATGACCGTTCTGCTGCTCGAAGATGAGTTTCCCGCCGCCGAGCGGCTCCAACGGCTGCTGCTGCAAGTGGCCCCCGACGCCCGGGTCGTGGCCGTGCTCGACAGCGTGGCCGCGGCGGTAGCCTGGCTCACCGACCAGCCCGCGCCCGACCTGATCATCTCCGACATCCAGCTCGCCGACGGCCTGAGCCTCGACATCTTCGACCAGGTACTCGTGCGCAGCCCGGTGGTTTTTGCCACGGCCTACGATGCCTACGCGCTGCGGGCGTTCAAAGCCAACAGCATCGATTACCTGCTCAAACCCATCAAGCTGGCCGAGTTGCAGGCGGCCCTACTCAAGCTGCGGGAATGGCGCACGCCCCTAGCCCCGGCCCGGCAGCTGGAAACCCTGCGCGACAGCCTGCCCCGCCCCGAGCGGCAGTACAAAACCCGCTTTCTGGTTCGCAGCGGGGAGCAGCTTTTGCCCCTGCCCGCCCGTACCGTCGCCTGGTTTCAGAGCCGCCACGAAATCACAACCTTGGTGGCCACCGACGGCCGCCGCTACGTGGTCGACTACACGCTGGAGCAGCTGGAAAAGCTGCTGGAGCCCCAGCACTTTTTTCGCCTCAACCGGCAGCTTATCACGCATTTGCAGGCCGTGCAGCGCCTCCATCCCCACTTCAACGGCAAGCTCAAGCTGGACCTCTCCCCCGCCCCCACCGACGAAGTGCTGGTCAGCCGGGAAAAAGCCGGCGCGTTTAAGAGCTGGCTGGAAGGATAATGTGAGGAATTTGCTGATGTGGGAATGTGCTGATGTGGGAATGTGAGTAATGTGAAAAATGTGCTACGTCCTTTCATCACAAGTATTCTGTATAAGTACCCAACAAGAATTAGTTTGACCTATTTGGAACGTCATGCTGAGCTTGTCGAAGCATCTCTAACTAGTCGTTAAACGATTGGTTTAGTGCGCGGTAGAGATGCTTCGACAAGCTCAGCATGACGTTCTTTTTAATGCAAAACGATTTTCGCCACCTACTTATGAAGCAGGTACGTAGTACATTCCTCACATTCGGCACATTAGCACATCAACACATTCCTCACATTCGGCACATTAGCACATTGCCCACATTGCCTACATTGGCACATTAAACTCACCGCTCCAGCCAGGCGCGGAAGGCGGGGACCCGCTCGCGGCTCACCAGTACGTCGCCCTCGGGGCCGGCGGGCAGCAGCACGGTTTTCAGGCGGCTGTTGGTGTAGTGGATGATGTCCTGGATGGAATCCTGGTGCACGAAGTAGGCGCGGTTGAGGCGGAAGAACCGGCGCGGATCCAGCAGCTTTTCCAGCTGCTCCAGCGTCTGGTCGATAACAAAGCGGCGGTTTTCGCGGGTTTGCAGGAAGGTGGCTTTTTCGAGGCTGAAGAAGTAGCTGATGTTTTCCACCGGAATCACCTTCAGGTGCTCCCCCACTTTCACCACGAACTGCTTTTTGTACTGACCGGACGGCTGCAGCTGCTGCAACACCTGCGCGAGCAGGGCCGGATCGAAGGCCGGGGTGGGCGGGGCGGTCGTACCGCGCAGCGCCCGCAGCTTGTGCAGCGCCGCCTGCAACTCTTCCTCATCAATGGGCTTGAGCAGGTAGTCGATGCTGTTGACTTTGAAGGCCCGCAGCGCGTAGGCATCGTAGGCCGTGGTGAAGATGACGGGGCAGCGCACGTCGGCCTTTTCAAACAGCTCGAAGCTCAGCCCATCCGACAAGTGGATATCCAGGAACAGCACGTCGGGCGGCGTGGGAGCCGTTTGCAGCAGCACCACGGCGGCTTCCACCGAATCGGCCGTGGCGCGGACTTCTACCGGCGGGTTCTGGCGGCGCAGCAGGTCGGTGAGGCGGCGGGCAGCCAGCGGCTCATCTTCAATAACGAAGGCAATCATCTTGGGTAATTCTTGATGTTGAATTCTGAATGTGTCTGTCGTCCTTCATCTGGCGTCCACTTGCGAAGGATCTGCCTCGGACAATTACTGAAGCCTTTTAATTGAGCAGAGTTGTTGAGCGTTGCGGGCAAAAGGGTGCCGGCGTTGCACTTGTTTTTGAGGTACTGAAGAGGCAGGTCCTTCACTCTGCTTCGCGCCGTTCAGGATGACAGTCGGATTCATACTTTCTAATTCATAATTTCTAAAACCGGCAACGTTACCACGAATTCGGCCGCCGTGCGCGCCACCTGCACGGGCTCGGCGGTGAGGTGGGCGTAGCGGGCCGTTAGGTTGGGCAGCCCGATACCCAGGGACTCGTCGGGGCCCAGGCGGCGCAGGCGCAGGGTGTTGCGCACCTGCAGGGTTTTGGCGGCGGCATCCAGCTCGATGCGCAGGTGCATGGGCTGACTCACGCTGGCGGCATTGTGCTTGAGGGCGTTTTCCAGCAGCAGCTGCAAACTCAGGGGCGGCACGACGAAGTGGGCGGGAATCTGCCGGGCATCGGGCAGCTCAAAGCGCAGGGCTTCGCCGTAGCGGATGTGTTGCAGAAACAGGTAGGACCGGGCAAATTCCAGCTCCTCAGCCAGGGGTACTACTTCGCGCTGGCGGGCATCGAGCACGTAGCGGTACACCTGGGAAAGCTGCCGGATGAAGCGCACGGCCAGCTTGGGCTCCTCCTCCACCAGCGAAGTAAGCGCGTTCAGGGCGTTGAACATGAAGTGCGGATCGAGCTGCTGACGCAGCGACGCGGTTTCGGCCAACGCTATTTCCTTCTGCAGCCGCTCGTTGCGCACCAGCGCCTCGCGCCAGCCCAGCAGGAACGAGCGGCTGTGCATAAACATGGAAATCAGCACCGTGATGACCAGCGGAAACACGTAGCCGTCGACATACTCCGCCGAGAACAGCCGCGCCGGGCTCTGCTGCCGGTACAGAATGTAGCCCAGCCGCACCAGCACGATAACCGCCAGCGACCCGACCAATGACACCAGCAGCGTGAGTACTAATCGTTTGGCCGGCGACTGTTTCCACCCCACGTACTTGTCGAGCCAGTCGACGGAGTAGCCGTTGGCCAGCCACAGGCCGGTGGTGTAGATGGTGGTCAGGGTGAAGTTCAGCAGCAGCTCCCGGGGGTTGTCCAGGCAGCGCAGGCAGGTGAGAAAGCTGATGGCAGCCGATACGCCCAGCAGGGTGAGCAGCAGCCGCAGCAACGGCCGCGGGGCGCGCAAAGGCGGCATGGTAGGAGCGTGTTCGGACATGGAGCAGGCCGCGAAGCCGGGCAGAAATGTGGAAGAAGGCAGGGCAAGATAGGAACTCAGGCCCCAGAAGAGGCTGGAAACCCAAGCCGGTCGGCCTGCCAGGCATAATACAGTCCAAAGCCCGGCACCGGCACCAGCGTGCCGCAGCCAAGGTGCAAGCCAGGGTTGAGCTGGTGCGGGGAGTGCATTGGTGGTAGAGGCAGCGCGGTGAAACGAGCATGCCCCACGCTGCCTTTGGCAACGCGGGGCGCGGGGGCATTCAGAATTACTTCGCGGCGGCCTGCGTGGTGGCGGACTGCTCGTAGGCTTTCAGCCGGCCCAGCACCTGCCGCTCGCCCCAGTTCGGCGCCAGGGGGCTGCGGAGCTGAAAGGCGGCAAACCGGGCCCTGGCTTCCTCAAACACGGGCTTAGCGACTTCGGGGCCGCCGCCGAACATCTTGGGCGTAAAATACAGGTTGTTGCCCTGCACCAGGTAGATGCGCGGGTTGGCCGGGTTCAGCGCCTTGGCCTGCCCGAGCACCTCGATTACCATGCGCGAGTATTTGCCCGAGCGGATCATAGGCGAAATTCCCAGCCGCGCCTGGTAGACGTAGGCTTGCAGCACCAGCAGCTCCGACTCCTCCCCGCCCAGCTTGCGGGCCTGGGCCAGGGCGGCCTCAGCCTGGTCGAGGTACTTATCTTTCACGTCGCCGTCCTCTTTGCTCGTGAAGCAGACGATGGTGTGGCCGTAGGCCTGGTAGTAGCGGGGCAGCCAGTCGGTGGGCAGGGCGGCGGCGGCGCGCTCCAGCTTGCTCACGCTTTCCTTGAGCCGGGCCGGGTCGCCGGTGCTCATCAGCTCGGCGATGGTGGCGGCCATCATGTCGGAGTAGCCGGCCGGGGCCGCTACCGTAGCCACAGGGGCAGCGGTTTTTGATTGGGCCACGGCCGGAAACGAAGCGGCGGCCAGGGCGAGGAGGAGCAGGGATTTTTTCATGGCAGTAGTGAAAAGAAGGAGAAGGATGTTGGGGGGTGAAAGACGATGCTCCAAAGGTGGCCGCTAGCCGGCCCGCCCAAAACTTTATGTTGCCGAAGCGTCGGATAAGCAGGATGAAGCGCGACTGCCTCAGCCCCTCCTGGCCTCCCCCCCGGCCCCTCTGCTAAGGAGAGGGGAGCCTGATGGCGCGAACGAACACAAGCCTCAGCTTCTCAGCTGAAGCTTGTGTGCTCTTCCAGCTGGTAATTGGTTCGTGACTGGCAAAGTCGGAGGCGAGAGCCGACGACTCTGTGCCGTCTGGCTCCCCTCTCTTCAGGAGAGGGGTCGGGGGTGAGGCCTTATTCCGGCGCCGTGTTGGTATCGGCGGGGCGCTTCTTGTTGATGGAAATCAGCAGGGCCACGAACACCATGCGCGGGGCCGAGGGCACCACGGCCGTGGCCGGAAACTGGCCGCTGGCGTCGCGGGTGGCGCCGTAGCGGTAGCCGAACACGTTCGGCCGGCCCAGCACGTTGGTGCAGGACACGTGCACGATGGTGAAGTTCTTCCACAGCGTGGTCACGTAGCTGGCGTTCAGGCTGAAATCCTGGAAGCTGGGCAGGCGGCCGGCGTTGTAGCCCGTCAGGTCGTTGGGGTTGTAGTAGGCCCGGGGACTGTTGTAGGTGTAGGTGGCGCCAACCAGCGTGTGCATTTTGCCCAGCCAGTATTTGCCCACCAGGCTCAGGTTGTGGCGGGCGGCGAAGGTGGGCACGGCCAGCACCGGATCGAAGCGCTGCTGGCGGCGGGTGTCGAGGTAGCCGTAGCTGATCCAGTAGTCGCCGTTTTTGATGGTTTTCTTGTCGCGCAGCAGCACGTCGACCCCGCGGGCGTAGCCGGTGCCGGTGGTGCGGTAGGTGCCGGGGTCGAAGGGCGTGAGCGGGTCGTTGGCCGGGTTCGGGGCGTAGCGGAGCAGGTGGGCGTAGGTTTTGGAATAGGCTTCCACGCGCAGGGTGCGGTTCTGGTACGTGCGCAGGTAGGTGAGCTGCCAGTGCTGGCTCCGCTCGAAGCGCAGCTGCCGGGGCTGCTCGGCGCGCAGCAGCAGGTCGTTGGCGGGCGTCTGGTAGAAGTAGCCCCAGGCCCCCGACAGCTGCGTTTTCTCGTTCAGCTGGTAGGCCATGGCCACCCGCGGCGCGGCGTTCCAGCGGTGCAGCACCCCCGAATACTCGCCCCGCCCACCTACCCGGCCCACCAGCTTGTTGCTCAGGCTGAAGTTGACTTCGGCAAAGCCCGCGGCCCGCTGCTCATCGAACTGAAACAGCGTGTCGCGCCCGGCGGCGTAGCGCTGCTGGTCGCGCTGCACCAGGCCTTCCACCCCCATTTTCAGGTTCCAGTAGGCGCTGGCTGAGTCGTTGGTGAGCACCAGCCGGCCCACCACCGACTGCTCCAGCTCGCGGCTGACGAACTCCTGCTCGGCCCCCGTATCGGCGGCGCGAACGGTCATGCTCTACGCCTGCTGGTCGCGGGTGGCGGCCAGCCCGGTCTGCACCGACCAGCCCCGGCTGAGCGGACCGCGGAAAGTGGTGTTCACGTAGCTGTTGGTCGAGGCCAGACGGGCCGGGCGGCCATCGGTCCACTCCGCATCCGGCAGGCGCACGCCCAGGGTCTGCCGGGTAAACTGCCCGTACACCTTCAGCATAC
Source organism: Hymenobacter fastidiosus (assembly GCF_039539565.1). Taxonomy (NCBI): domain Bacteria; kingdom Pseudomonadati; phylum Bacteroidota; class Cytophagia; order Cytophagales; family Hymenobacteraceae; genus Hymenobacter; species Hymenobacter fastidiosus. The sequence goes on from NZ_BAABDJ010000027.1 coordinate 54,739, forward strand.
CCAGGTCGCCGGTTTGCCGGCGCAGCGCCACCGACCCGCCGCCCGACTCAAACGCCGTGAGCATCTGCTGGGGCACCAGCCCGAAGTAGGGCCGCATGTTCAGGTAGTCGCCCGTCACGGCCACCGACGAGCGCTCGGCCCGCTGCTGGTGCGACAGGCTCAGCCCACCCAACGAAAGCACCGAAATGCCGGTCTGGGTTTCCGGGGCCAGATCCTCGGTGTTCAGCGCCACCACCGCCGACAGCGCCTGCCCGTACTCGGCCGAGTAGCCGCCGGTGCTGAAGGCCATGCCTTTGAAGAGCATGGGCGAAAACCGTCCCCGGGCCGGCACCCCCGAGAGGCTGGCGTTGTAGGGGCTTTGCAGCAGCATACCATCCAGGTACTGCTTGGTTTCGCCGGCGGCCCCGCCGCGCACGAACAGCTTGCCTTCTTCCCCGTTGCGGGTGGTGCCGGGCATGGTGTTGAAGGCCCCGGCCACGTCGGCCGACGCTCCGGCCGTCGTCACCACGTCGCGGGCGGTGAAGACGGTGTTGCGCCTGGTGTCGCTGGCCTCGAAAGTGCCGGAGGTGATAACCACGTCGCCGAGCTGATTGCGCACTTCCTTCAGCACGAACGCCAGCTTCTGGGCGGGGCCGGTCAGGGTCACGGGCTGCTCCTGGGGCATATAGCCCAGGGTGGTGACCACCAGCGGCAGGGTCCCCGTCTGGCGGGTGCTGAAGCGGAAGCGCCCCAGCGAATCGGTGCTGGCGCCGTCGAAGGTGGTTTTCAGGAACACGTTCACGCCCGGCAGGGCGCGCCCCCCGGCGTCGCGCACGGTGCCGCTGAGGGTGGTGGCGGTTTGGGCCGCCAGCGGCAGGGCCACGGTGGTCAGCAGGAGCAGCAGCGGAAGTAGCAGACGTTTCATGGGTAGGGCAGCGAAGTGATGCCCAAAGGTGAAGCGCGGCGGCGGCGGCTGAAACTAAAGGTTGCTGAAGCGTCGGATCAGGGGGATGAAGTGACTTCGTCAATGAACAATTATCAATGAGCAATTATCAATGAGCAATAAGCGGCGGGTCGTTGCGAGCGAAGCATTCCGCGCATCAGGCGGCAGTAATCCGTCCTGAGCACCGAAGAAAGCGCTATGATACCCCCGGCACTCGCTCGGCTGGGCCGGGTGAGCCCTACGCTCCGGCAGCTCTGCCGCGCGCGTCTGCCGCGCCGGCGCAGGCCGCGCCCACGGATTCGGGGCATAGCCCATCAGGCGTACTACTCACCCGGCATAGCCGAGCGAGTGCAAGGGGTACATTGTGAAAAACACCGTGGGCCGGCTCTGCGAAGGCAGCAGCCCCCAGCAGGTGGCCCGGCTGCGGATCGTGGACCCCGCCTGCGGCTCCGGCTCCTTTTTGCTGGGGGCCTACCAGTTTCTGCTCGACTGGCACCTAGCCTACTACCAGGCCCACCCCACGGCGGCCCTGCCGCCTACGGTGGCCCCGGCCGGGGCCGTCCAGGCGGGGCGGCGCCAGCGGCGGCGGCTTTCGGTCAGGCGGGGGCCCAGGCGGGCTTCGGTGCCCCGTACCCACAGTACGTTGGCCACCAGGGCCAGCAGCAGCGCCCCGGCGGCCCAGTACAGCTTAAACCAGTTGAAGCCCTCCAGGAAGTGCCCATACTTGTTCAGGTCGGAGTACTGCACGTCGGGGTTGCCGCCGTATTCGAGCAGCTTGTGGTTGAGGCCCAGCTTCTCTTTGAAGATCTTGGCCACGTAGTACACCACCATCACAAAGTGGCCCAGGTACTTGTTGTTCACCAGCACCTGCATGGCCAGCACGCACAGCAGCAGGTAGTCGGGCAGCTGCACCACAAACAACGTTACGAGGTAAAGTCCGGGCTCGTAGTTGAAGTAGCCTTTCAGGGTCTGGAGCAGTGAAGCTTGGAAAAGGGAAGCAATCTAAGTAGATTTAACACGTATTACTGATTCGTATGCCATGACCAAAAGCAGAATAACTAATTTGTCATCAGACATGAATAAATTAATACTTACTATAATCTTATCGTTACATTCGCAAATAGACCTATTTGCTGGTTCTGGTTCTGACAGGTATATTGATGAGACAGGAGAGGGAGGGCCTTTAGCTTTTCTTATGCCCTTTGTCATCCTTATAATCTTAGCCATTGTACTGATTGGTCATTTTAAAGGGTCTACTCGTTCTAAATCAGAGATAAGGGCTTCGGAAGCTAGAGCGAAGGCAGATGACGAGGCACGCGCATCAAAAAAAGCAAGGGAGGACGCAAGACTGGAAGCAATTCGGCAAGCTGAACTCCTTTCAATTATATCACAGAAGATATTTTGCACACAATCCCCTGAAGATCAGTCAACTACAATAAATGAACAAGGTGAATTAAACGCTACACTTATACATGAAGGAGAGTATATTTCTCAGATGTTCTCCATGAAAGGGGGATTCATTGTGGAAAGATTCTGGGATAAGGGTAATCATCCTTTGCGCAATACGACCATTATTCGTGAGGATATCACCCATGCTACTGAAGCAAATGGATATGTTTGGGCAGAAGACCCCCCTGATTACCCTTATTATTAGTATGTGCTTGAAAAGTGGTGTTGAAGAAGCATGGTGAATACACACCTTACTAACTGATGTTACGCACCATTTTGACCGATTGGCTGGAAAGGGCCTTTGCTGAAGCAGCTAAAGTGGCTTCAGAAAGAGGGGGCGCAATCAGTGCGTAACATCAGTTACTAAGAGTGCAATTCAAATCTTCGCTTGGTTGTTTTTGAGCAGTTGGGTGACGAGGTCAAACTTTCGGCTTTTGTAGGCTACGCGCAGGCGCAGCAGGTGGTCGCAGCCATGGTTAGCCCAGCGCTGGCCGGAGCGTTTCATGCGCACTTGCAGCACACTGCGGTGAGCGGCCTCAATCGGACCGCTGCCGATGAGCAGGCCGTCGGCCTGATAGGAGCCATAGCGCATGCGGTAGTGATTGGCCCGCAAGTAGGTGCCCAAGCACTGCCAGTCCGCCGCGGGTAGCTGCCGCAGCCCGGCCACGTGGGCTTCGACTTGTTCGCTCTCGTCGCAAAGCAGGTACTGGCATGCCGCACCCCATCAGCACCAGCAGCAGCACCCCCTAAATTAGCCCCAGGGCGACCAGCTTACTCAGGAAGGGCACCCAGTTGGGCACGGGCAGGGCGTCGGTGATTTGGGCCACGCCGTTGTCGCGCTCCCGCCACACCAACTCGCCGGAGTAGTGGCCTTGGTTAAAAGTTTGGTCCAAAGGTTAAACGGGCCGGTCATCAGGCGCTGCCTGGTTCCCCTCCTGGCGCGAGTTTAGCGCAGCGTAACTCGTGACCAGCCATGAGGTGGAGGTTGTACCTCCACTGCCGCGCCAGCGGCAAACCGATACCGCGCCGCCCGGAGCAATCCGGGCGGCGCATTCGTTCTGGCGGGGGAGGCACAGCCTCCCGGCAAGGCTGGTCACGAGTTACGCTGCGCTAAACTCGCGCCAGCAGGGGCGGGCTTCCTTGCTGATTGACACTATTTCACTACTAATAGGCCGCCCCGCCGGGGCTGGCAAACGGCGCAAGTGCGTAAGTCCTATGCAGGTCGAATACCAGCTGATCTGGGTCGGGCTGAGTGACATTCTCTGCGTGAAAGGGCTCAGGGATTACGTGAAGGTGCATTTACACAGCGTGCCACGGCCTTTGCTGTCGCTCTTGAGGGTGGAGGCCATGGAAGCGCAGCTGCCCGCCCGCCGGTTGCTGCGCTTCCCCCGCTCCTTCATCGTGGCCCTGGACAACATCGAGGCGGTTCGCCGCCACACGGTGCCCGTCGGTCCCGTCGCCATTGTAGTCAGCGACCAGTACAAGGAAACGTTCCTGCAGTTTCTGAGCCGCCGGGCTTCGCCTTAGAGCGTGTGGACACTTAGCTAAAAGGGCCTTTGAAGCCATCGAAACAGTCATGCTGAACTTGTCGAAGCATCTCTACCGAACGTTTTGCCGCAAAAAAACGGTAGCGATGCTTCGACAAGCTCAGCATGACCGCCTTTTTCGTTAAGTGTCCACACGCTCTAGGTGGGGCGGCGGGTTCACAGCCGGAGTTTGGGGGCTGATTCCGGCCCGGCTTTTTCTACTTTTGCCCCACGGCCCGGCCGCTTTCATTTTGCTTTAGTATCCATGCCCGACCACGCGGCCGTTCCGGCCACCATTTCCCGCCCCCGGTTAGCCGTGCTGTGCCTGTCCGAAAGTCTGGGCGGGCTCGAGCTCAACAGCCTGAAGTTCGCGGCCTGGATGCAGGCGCGGGGCTGGGACGTGACGTTCGTGGCGCCCCCGGCTTCGCCCCTGGCCGGGCTGGCGGCGCAATGGTTCGTGCCTCTGGCCCCCCTGCGGGCGCAGCGCGGCTTCCGGCTCCCGGCCGCTGCCCGGGCCCTGGGCCGGGAGCTGGAGCAGCGCCGGGTAGAGGTGCTCATCATCACCCAGAACAAGGATCTGGGCCTGGCGACGCTGGCCAAGCTACTGGTCAAGGGCCGCCTGCACCTGATTTATCAGCAGCACATGCAGCTGGGCCTGGCCAAGCGCGACTGGTTTCACACCCTGCGCTTCCGCCTGCTCGATGCCTGGCTGTCGCCCCTGCCCAGCCTGGCCCGGCAGGTGACGGAGAAAACCCGGTTTGCCCCCAGCCGGGTACACGTAGTACCCCTGGGCTTGCTCGTAGAGCAGTTTTCCGCTTCGCCGGTTCCCCGGGACGTAGCCCGGCGGGCGTTGAACCTGCCAGCGGAAGGTCCCCTGCTCGGCATTCTGGGCCGGCTCGACGACGGCAAGGGTCAGGATTTCGTGCTTGAGGCCCTGCATCAGCTGCGCACCACCACGGCCCACCCGGCCCGGCTGCTGATTATGGGCGAGCTGACCCGCAACGAAGGCGACGCCTACCTGCACCGGCTGCGGGAGCTGGTGGTGCGGCTGGACTTGCAGGAACAGGTGTTTTTCCGCGACTTCCAACCCGACCCGGTCACCTTCTACCAGGCCATCGACGTGTTCGTGCTGGCCTCGACCAGCGAAACCTACGGCATGGTGACCCTGGAAGCCATGGCGGCCGGCGTGCCCATCGTAGCCTCGGCCACGGGCGGCACCGTCGACCTGGTTCAGGACGGCCAAACCGGTCTGCTCTACCCGCTGGGTGATGTAGCCGCCTGCGTGCGGCAGCTCCGTCAGTGCCTGGAACAAGCCGAACCCACCCGGCAGCGCGTGGCCCGGGCCCGACAGGAAGTGCAGCGCTATTCCCACCATCAGCAGTGCGCGCTGACGGAAGTGGTTATCGATTCGATAGTGGCTCCGGACTCCGCCCCCCGCTAGAGCGGTTTCGCCCTCCGTTTACCGGTCACCCATAACGCGAAGTTCCCCTTCACGAGTAGTTGCTGACGGCGGCTTCACACTCGGGCAACGAGTCGCGAAGTGGAACTTCGCGGGTCGTTGCTGACGGCGACTTCGCACTCGGGCAACGAGTCGCGAAGTCCACCTTCGCGGGTCGTTGCTGACGGCGGCTTCACACTCGGGCAACGAGTCGCGAAGTGGAACTTCGCGTTACTTCAACTGACGCCGAAAGACGGCATACCGTTGAGGCATCGACGGCCAAAACGGAGCGGCAAAAGGCTGTGCGTAGGAATGGCGCTGCCTCAAATCTGTCGTCGCCCCGGCGGGGAGTAAAAGCTCCGAAGAAGAGCCCGGCCGGCCGGGACTGTCCCAACTCTGGCGGCCGTACCCCATCTTTACGCCGACTCTTTCTGTTTCCTATGACCCTTTCCTGGACCACCAAGCCCTTTGCCGACCTTACCCTCGCCGAGCTCTACGCCCTGCTCCAGCTGCGCTCCGCCGTATTTGTGGTAGAGCAGACCTGCGCGTTTCAGGATATCGACGGCCAGGATCAGGCCGCCTACCACCTGCTGGGCTACACCGAAAGCGGGGCGCTGGCCGCCTACGCCCGTCTGTTTGCCGCCGGTATCTCCTACCCGGAAGCCAGCATCGGCCGCGTGGCGGTGAGTCCGCAGCTCCGGCGCTACGGGCTGGGCCGGCAGCTATTGGCGCAGGCGCTGACCACGGTAGAAACGCTGTTCGGCGCCCAGCCCATTCAGATTGGGGCCCAGCTCTACCTGCAGAAGTTCTATGAGGGCTTCGGCTTCCGTCAGCAAGGGGCCGGGTACCTCGAAGACGACATTCCGCACATTCATATGCTGCGCAGCTAAGCGCATTTCCCAAAAAAAAGGTCCGGCGTATGCGCTAGACCTTTTTTTATTAGCTCCGAAACCGGCTGTTACCGCTTCATCATCCGCAGCGACTTGCCGGAGATGGTGACCGAGGCGCTATCCGAAAACTGACAGGCGAACTGCGGAATAAACACGTTTTCCAGGCTCAGCCCGCTCTTGTGGCGCACCGTCAGATTGGCGCCCGCAATGCGGTTGTTCTCCTTGAGGTGCAGCTCGGCGCCGGGGCCGGCCTCCGGGCCGGTGGTGGCGCGCAGAAAGCCCAGGGTGTTGTTGGCCAGCGTCACGGCGCCGGCCCCGTTCTGCTCGATGGTCAGGCTGTCGAGCGTGAAGTCGTCCACGTACACGGCCTGGTCGCCGGTGGTCCGCACCCGGGTCAGGGCGGGGCAGGAAATCAGCACCTTCATGCCGCCAATGCTCTTTTCCTGGCCCTGCGAATCCTTAGGGAAGCTGGTCGTGACCAGCAGGCGGCGGCCGGCCTGCCGCACCTGAATGTAGGGGGCCGAATACTTATCGACCCGCACGCCGAATGCGCCCGGCGTCAGGCGGATATCCAGGTTGTTGCCCGCGGCCTGCACCTCGTCGAAATCACGCAGGCTCAGCGCCGTGAAGTGGCGGAACACGTTCTTGTAGGCGCCGGTGCGGTACTCGGCTTTCAGGGCAATGTCGTAGGTCAGCAGCGAGCCCACCAGGATGCCCACAATCGTAACCAGCAGCTTATTACTCGTTTTCATCGGTTAGTTTTTCGCTAGGGTGAGTTGCTCCGTCTTGAATTGGTCGTAGCGCTGGCGCAGCTCTTCCAGATCGATTTCCAGCAGGGAAATAGTCTTGAAAAACTGGGGCAGATCCTGCTGCAGAAACCGCGCTTTGCGGTAGCTCTTCACCTTCTGCCCGGCGCCCGGCGCCACGAAGTAGCCGATGCCGCGCTTGTTGTAAATCACCTGCTGATTCTGCAAAAATTCGTAGGTGCGCATCACGGTGTTGGGGTTTACCTGCAGCTCCACGGCCAGGTCGCGCACGGAGGGTATCTTGTCTTCCACCGGCCACTTGGCCAGCAGGATGTTTTCGCTCACATACCCGGCTATTTGCAGGTAGATGGCCTCGTTGTCCCGAAATTCCATGGTTTCCGTCTTCGCTTAAATTTCCTTCTCCTGCACCCGGAAGTAGGCCGCCACCCAGAACAGCAGCCCCATGATGATGGGCACCAGGGCCACCAGCTTGCCGCTTCCTTCGGACAAGGCCAGCTGGTAGTGCTCCTTGCCGATGCCCAGGTCGACGTCGCCGAACGGCACGACCAGCGGGCTGGAGATATTGTCGACCAGCAGCTTCATAAGCTGGGTGTTGAGCACGAATACGAGACCCAGGGCGAGAAATACCACCAACCCCGTGCGGATCAGGGGCTGCTTCCCGAAAAACAACGCCCCCCAGATGACGATAGCGTGCAGAAAGGCATAGGTCAGAAATATCGGAAGCATTGAGGGCTCGGCCGTGAAGATGTTCAGCAGCTGCGCCGGCTGCCCGGGCAGGTGGTCGAACTGCACCACCACGCTGATTACCAGGTAGAAGCAGGCGGTGAAGACCAGCGTAAACAGCACAAACGAGTAGAGCCAGCCCACCAGATACTTCTCCAGGTGCGAAGCCGGCAGCATCAGCGCGCCGATGGCCCGCTTCTTATCGGCAAGCTGGGCGAAGATGGAGCCCGTGAACGGCAGCCCGGCCATCACCAGGAAAAACCCGAAGTAGGCGGCCTGCTGCCCCGGCACCATAGGTCCGGTTTGCAGGTAGGCGTTGCCGCCCATCACCAGGGCCAGCAGCCCGATCAGCACGCCCACCGACATCAGGTAGCCTTTGCCCTGCTCGGCGGTGTGCTTGCGAAACAGCCGCCCGAAGCGCGCGGCACTAAATTGATTGCTCATAAACGGGTTGCTTTAGGAAGTTGATAATCGATGATTCGCCGCCGATAACCGCGTTGAACAGCAGCTCCATATCGACGCGGCTGTAGGTGCCGGTGGTGTTGGGCAGAATGGCCTGCCGCCCGCGCACCGACTCTTCGGCGTAGAGCACCTCATCCTCCTGGCCCTCGCGCACCGTGGCGAAGGTGAGGCGGTCAGCCAGCTGGTCCAGCTCCTGGTTGAGCACGATTTCGCGGTTGTGCAGAATCACCACCGTGTCGATCAGGCTGTCGAGGTCGCGCACCTGGTGGGTGGAGATAATCAGGCAGCGCTCCTCGGTGAGGGCCGAGGCCATGATTTTGCGGAACTGCACCTTGGACGGAATGTCCAGCCCGTTGGTGGGCTCATCCATCACCACCAGGCTGGTGTTGGTGGCCAGGCCGAAGGCAATCATGAACTTCTTCTGCTGGCCGAACGACATCTTATCGAGCACCGCGTGGGCCGGCACCTCAAACTCCTGCAGGAAGTCGGCCAGCTGCCGGTGGTCGAACCGGGGGTAGAAATCCGCCGTGTTGGCCACAAACTGCGCCGCCGTCAGCGCCGGCACGTGGATTTCCTCGGGTAGAAAGTACAGGTCTTCCAGCACCGAGGGCAAACGCTTGGCCGCCGGCTGCCCGTTGATAAGGCAGCTGCCGGCCTGCGGAAACACCAGCCCGACCATGTTTTTCAGCAGCGTCGACTTGCCCGCGCCGTTCTTGCCCAGCAGCCCGTAGATGTGCCCGCGCGACATGGACAGCTGCAGATTTTCAAAAAGCGGGGCCTGCTTCCTGGAGTAGCCGAAACTCAGGTTGTGAATACGCACCATTACATATTGCTTTAGTGTACTACTTATCTAGTACACTACAAACGTAAGCAAAAATATTTCCCGCCCAAATATTCAGCGGGAAATATTTTTACTTAGCCCTGGATCTGTCTCGGAGTCCGCGTCCGGAGGTAACGCGACGGGGTACTTCACGACTGATTATCCGCTTGCGAAGCCGCCCTCAGCAACGACTCGCGAAGGGGAACTTCGCGCTACAAACACCCTGCGAACCGAGGGCGAAGCTGCTCCTGGCAACAGTTTGCCACGTCACCTGACCTGCAAAACCGCCCAACGGAGAAAGCAGTGAGCAGCTTATTGCCGCGGCAGCGTGATAACGAATTCCGTACCCTCCCCTTCCCGCGATTCTACGGTCAGCGTCCCGCCGTGGCCGGTGCTGATGATATCGTGGCTGAGCGACAAGCCCAGCCCGGTGCCCTCACCCACGGGCTTGGTCGTAAAAAATGCCTCGAACACCCTGGCCTGCACTGCCGCTGCCATGCCCGTCCCGTTGTCGCGCACCCGGATTTCAACTCCTCCCGGCAGCGAATGAGTGACCAGCGTTACCTCGGGCCGGTACTCGGAACCCGGCTGCCGGAGCCGGCGCTGCCGGACGGCGTAGAAGGCGTTGGCACACAGATTCAGCACCACCCGGCCCAGATCCTGGGCAATAACCGGTACGGGGGCCAGATCGGGAGCCAGATGCACGGTGAGGGTGGCGCTGAAGTCCGGGTGCAGGTTGCGCATTCCCTGGTAAGCCAGGCGCAGGTTTTCCCCGGCCAGGGCATTCAGGTCGGTCAGCTCCCGGGGGCTGCTGCCGGTACGGGCGTGCTCCAGCATCCCCTTGATGATGGCCGTAGCCCGCTGCCCGTGCTGGCTGATGTTGGCCAGGTTCTGCTTGAGGCCGTCCAGGATTTCGCGCTCCAGCCGCCCATCCCGGGCCAGGCGCTGGGCCCCGTTTATTTCGTCGACCAGAACGGTACTTACCTCCGCGAATTTCTTCACGAAGCCGAGCGGATTCTGCAGCTCGTGGGCCACGCCGGCCGTCAGCTCGCCCAGGAACGCCATTTTTTCGCGCTGCACGAGCTGGTCCTGGGTGGTTTTGAGCTCGGCCAGCGAGGCCTGCAGCGCCGCGTTGGCCCGGCGCTGCTGGCGGTAGTTGCGCACCAGCAGGCCGATAAACACCAGCAGAACCGCCAGCCCCGCCAACAGCCCATACAGGCGGTAGCGGGCTTTCAGGGCCTGCTGCTCGGCGGCGGTCTGCTGGGCCCGCTGGCGCTCGGTGTAGGTGATATTCTGCAGGCGCATCACCTTTTCCTGCCCAAACAGCGTGTCCTTCATCGCCAGCATCAGACTCTGGTATTTGAAAGCACTGTCGATGGGCCCCCGGACTTTAAACGCCTGGGTCAGCAGGGTGCTGGAGTTGAGCACGCCCCGCAGAAAGCCGTTGGCCCGGGCGGCCTGGCACCCCCGACGGGCGTAGTAGATGCTTGAATCGGCCCGGCCCTGCTGCTGGTAGAGCGTGGCCAGGCCCACGAAGGAGAAATGGCTGCTCCGCAGATGATGCCGCACCGCCGATTCGGCAAGGCTGCGCCGGTAATAGGCCAAGGCCTCGGCCGGGCGGCCCTGCTTGCGGGCCACGTTGCCCAGGCCGTAGAGGATGTAGTTGGTAGGCGAATGAATCCGCTGGGCCAGCTGGTAGGCCTGCTGCTGGAAATACCGGGCCGAATCGGTTTCGTCGTACAGGTCGTAGGCCAGGCCAATGTTGCTCAGGTCGATGACCACCCGGTGGTCGTCGCGCAGCTGCCGGCCCAGGCGCAGGGCCTGAAAGTAGTAGGCCAGGCCCTGGTCCCGGTCGCGCAGATACACGTAGATGATGCCGATGCTGCGCAGGTTCTGGGCCTGCATGGCCCGGTCGTTCGTGGCTTCGGCCAGCCGCAGCGACTGCTGAAACAGCTCCAGGGCCCGGGCCAGGTTACTTTCGCGCAAGGCCGCCCCCAGCCGGTTCAGGGCCGCGCATTCGCCGTGCCGGTAGCGGATCTGCCGGGACAGGTCCAGGGCCCGCTGGGCGTACGCCTGGGCCGAATCGGTTTGCAGGGCCCAGTACTGGTCGCTGATCCGGCACAGCAGCAGCACCCGGCTGGTATCGGGCTGGGGCTGGAGCAGCTGTTGTCCCAGCTCATTCAGGGCCGGGCTCTGGGCCCGGGCGGCAGGATACCTGGGCCCCAGCAGAAAGACGAGCAGAAGCAGGGCGAATACCCGCGGGCCGGACCAAAAAGGCATGCAATAACTGGGCGTGAAGAGGCGAAGAAACCAACCAACCGAACACGGGCTCTGAAGTTTAGCCGGCCGGTTACCTGAATCCGTAAATATCCGGTGAATTAGATTAACTCCCGCTATCGACCGGCATTTAAGCCCGCTACCGGTCCTGGCCCGCGGGCACACGATCCAGGACCGGTAGCGGCATCGGCGTTGCCAGAGCTTCGCCGGCCAGCCGGTTAGCGCCTCGTAATCGGGAATTTCAAAACCTGCGGCCCACGCCGGCGGTAAAGGAAGCTCAGCCCATACCCCAACCCTATGCCTACTTCCCCTGCCGCTCCCGCTCCCGCCGTAATCCTGATCGGGGCCGGCATCATGAGCGCCACGCTGGGCGTTTTGCTCAAGCAGCTCCAGCCCGGGCTGACCATTGAAATAGTGGAGCGCCTCGACCGCGCCGCCGCCGAAAGCTCCGACGCCTGGAACAACGCCGGCACCGGCCACTCGGCCTTCTGCGAGCTGAACTACACCCCCGAGCTCCCCGACGGCACCATTGAAACGGCCAAAGCGGTCAAGATTGCCGAGCAGTTTGAGGTGTCGAAGCAGTTCTGGAGCTTTCTGGTGGAACAGCGGCTGCTGCCCGCCGCCCCGGGCTTCATTCACAGCATTCCGCACCTGAGCTTCGTGTGGGGGGCGCAGAACGTGGACTTCCTGCGCCGCCGCCACGCGGCCCTCACCGCCAGCCACCTGTTCCAGGGCATGGAGTTCTCCGCCGACCCGGCTGTGGTGCGGCACTGGATTCCGCTGGTGATGGAAGGCCGCGACCCGGCCGAGCCGGTAGCCGCCACCCGCATGGACGCCGGCACCGACGTGAACTTCGGGGCCCTGACGCGGGCCATGTTTCACTACCTGCAGCAGCTGCCCGGCGTCACGCTGCGCTTCCACCACGAGGTGAGCAAGCTGCGGCAGGAAGACGACGGGCGCTGGGCCGTGAAAGTAGAGGACCTGACTACCGGCGAAAAGCGGCGGGTGCGGGCCCCCTTCGTATTTATCGGGGCCGGCGGCGGCTCCCTGCCCCTGCTGGAGAAGGCGGATATTCCCGAAGGCCACGGCTTCGGGGGCTTTCCGGTGAGCGGACAGTGGCTGAAGTGTACCAACCCGGCCGTGATTGCCCGACACCAGGCCAAGGTCTACGGCAAGGCCGCGGTAGGCGCCCCGCCCATGTCGGTGCCCCACCTCGATACCCGTCTGATTGACGGCAAGCGGGAGCTGCTGTTTGGCCCCTACGCGGGCTTTTCAACCAAATTCCTCAAGCACGGCTCCTTTCTCGACCTGCCGGCCTCCATTCAGCCCGGCAACATCGTGCCCATGATTTCGGCGGGCCTGCACAACCTGTCGCTGACCAAATACCTGATCGACCAGGTGCGGCAGTCGCCCGAAGACCGGCTGGCGGCGCTGCGCGAGTACCTGCCCACCGCCGAAATGGGCGACTGGGAGCTGGAAGTGGCCGGGCAGCGGGTGCAGGTAATCAGGAAGGATGCGAAGGAAGGCGGCGTGCTCGAATTCGGCACCGAAGTAGTCAGCGCCGCCGACGGCAGCATTGCCGCGCTGCTGGGCGCGTCGCCGGGCGCTTCCACCGCCGTGGCCATCATGCTCGAGCTGCTCAAGCGCTGCTTTCCGCAGCAGCTGGCCACCGAGGCCTGGCAGACCAGGCTGCGGCAGATGATTCCGTCCTATGGTCAGGCATTGGGGCAGGAAGCAGCGCTGGCGGCTTCCGTGCGGGCCCACACCACGGCGGTGCTGGAGCTGCACGCCGGGCCGGTAACTTTCTGATTAACTTGCGGTTTCAGACGCCTTGCCCGTTGGATTGGCCGGTAGTATTATGAGTTTCATTTGGATGAAGTACCTGTTCCTGCTCTTGCTTTGGCCGCGGCTGCCGGGAGTGCAGCCCCCCACGGAGCCGCTGCAGATTGCCGAGCGGTTTGTAGCGCCCGAGGGCTGGCCGGAAATGAAAAGCTACCTCTGCTGCGAAGCCGCCCGCCAGGCCAAGCGGCAAACCCTGGGCCAGCAGATTCCCCCCCGGCTGCAGCGCCGCTACCAGCTGTTGCACCAGGACTCGGCCCGGGCCGTGGTAGCCGTGGAGTTGCACGACTCCACCTCCCGCAACGACTTCTACCTGCACTTTGCCCGGGAAGCCGCCGGCTGGAAGCTGCAGGCCGTCCGGTCGTTGGCCATGACGGCCCTGGGTGCGCCCATGCTCCAGATGCTGACCCGGATGTCGGCGGCCGAAGTAGCCAGCTACAACCGGGCCCATCCGGCCGCCGACCATGCCTTTACCGTCGGCAACATCCGGCTGTGGATGGGGGCCGATGCCGACATCATCCGCCACTTCAACCGCCGCCAGCGGGACTTTCAGGCGGTGGTGCGGCTCGTGCAGGCCAAACAGTATTTTAAGACTCCGGCCGACAGTACCGCCGCCAATGAGCAGGCGGCCAATACGGACCCGGCCGTCCGGACCCGACTCCAGTCGTTGTTTATCAGCCGCATCTCCCAGCGCAATACCGGCTGCGGCACCTGCCTGGAATTCATCATCGGGGGCCGGGTCAACAGCACCGTCGGACTGCTCTACCAGCCCGATGCCACCGCGGTACCCGCCATGACCCCCAACCGCATCATGGTCATCAAGCCGCTGGGCAACGGGTGGTATCTGTACAAGACCAGCTGAGCCGGGTTCGGGCCCACGGCTGGCCAGCGCGAAGCCCGGCATGAATTTGAGAGCGGCAAACCACAGCGGGACGAGGCGTTTCATGCCGGAAGATAGCGGCTCCGGTCAAACCATAGCAGCCGCGCTATACTTGCGCGGGGCCGTTAGAACACCTCCGGCAGCCGGATCTTTTCCAGGTAGGCCGTGAGGCCGGCGGGCTGCTGAAACAGATGAATAAACAGGATCGGGTCCTCGTCCTGCACCCGCCAGACCTCCGCGTAAAAGTCGCCCCAGGCATAGAGCTGCAGCTGGAAACTGTCTTCCGCACGCTCGGCCAGGAAGTCGCCGTGGCAGGCGAGGCAGTCGGCTTGTTGCCCCATGGGCAGCATCTTGAATACGCGTAGATTCATAGGCGGCCTGCAGAACCGCAACCCCGGGCAGTCTGGTTCCAAACGGAGCAGGCGATATTTGCTATTTACTATCTAATCCTGATTTCCGGCCGATTGACGGGCAGTAGAGCCTACTATATTAATACTGCGGCCACTCGTTTACCTTCGCGGCATGAGAACGTTTCGCTTCCCCCACCCGCTCGTGCTGCTCGTCGGCTTTATCCTGCTGGCCATGCTGCTGAGCTACGTGCTGCCCGCCGGTGAATTTGCTCGCCAGGCCGATGCCGCCACCGGCCGCGACGTGGTAGTGGCCGGCTCCTACCACCGCGTGCCCGCCACCCCCGTCACGCTCCTGCAGGCTTTGGTGGATATTCCCAAGGGCATGGCCGACGCGGCCAGCGTGATCTTCCTGGTGTTCCTGGCCGGCGGGGCGTTCACGGTGGTTGACCATACCGGGGCCCTGCGCCGGGGCGTCGACTGGCTGCTCGACAAGTTCCGGGGCCGGGAAGTGGTGGTGATTCCCATCATTTCCATCCTGTTTGCCACCATGGGCGCGCTGGAAAACATGCAGGAGGAAATTATTCCCCTGGTGCCGGTGCTGCTGATTCTGATGCGCCGCATCGGCTACCCGCCCCTCACGGCGGTGGCCGTCAGCCTGGGCTCCTCGGCCGTGGGCGCCGCCTTCAGCCCCCTGAATCCGTTTCAGGTGGGCATTGCCCAGAAGCTGGCCCAGCTGCCGCTGCTGTCGGGCGGCGGGTTCCGGATGGTGTTTCTGGTGGTCGCCCTGGGGTTGTGGATGGCCGGCACGGTGCGCTACGCCCAGAAAAACCGCGTGGCCCCCGAGGCGGCTGATGACACGGCAACCGCCACCCGGAACCCGGGCCGGCACGGCCTGGTGCTGCTGCTGCTGGTAGTCACCTTCGCCTACTTCGCCTACGGGGTGCTGCAGCTGGGCTGGGATTTCGAGCAGATGGCGGCCCTGTTCTTCACCTTCGGGGTGGTGGCCGGCCTCGTCGGCGGCCTGGGCCTCACGGGCACGGCCGAGGGCTTCATTGCCGGCTTCCGCGACATTGCCTTTTCGGCCCTGCTGATCGGGTTTGCCCGCGCCATCTTCGTGGTGCTGGAGCAGGGCCACATCGTCGACACCATCGTGCAGGGCCTGTCCGCGCCGCTGGCTCACCTGCCCGTTACGCTGTCGGCGCTGGGCATGATGGGGCTGCACACGGCCCTGCACCTGCCCGTGCCCAGCGTGAGCGGGCAGGCCGTGCTGACCATGCCCCTGCTCGTACCCCTGTCCGACCTCATCGGCCTGCCCCGGCAGGTAACGGTGCTGGCCTACCAGTACGGGGCGGGCCTGTGCGAGCTGCTCACGCCCACCAACGGCGCGCTGATGGCGATGCTCGTGGCCTGCGGCGTGCGGTTCGACCAGTGGTGGAAGTTCGTCTTCCCGCTCTACCTGGTGCTGCTGGCCGTGGGAATCATAGCCGTCGGGCTGGGTATTGCCATCGGGCTGCAGTAAGACAAGATATCCTGTCATTGCAAGGAGGCGCGACGACGCAATCCGTCTGGGACAATAAGCCAAACGCAGTTAAAGCAGAAAGCCCCGACGCCATGCTGACGTCTTGTCCTTCCCCACATCTTTGGCGGGCTTGCCCGGATGTGCTTCACGCAGTGTCCCGCAGGGGTAGAGCGCAGTGTCTCGCAGCAGTGCCATTCAGCAACAACACAGCGAGACACTGCGCTCTACCCCTGCGGGACACTGCGTGAAGACTTCATCGCTGCCGCTGGAAAAGAGGTGGGGAAGGACAAGCGCCATGCTGATGTTGGGGCTTTCATTTGAACCAAGGCGCCTGACATTTCAGAGGACGGATTGCTTCGCTTTGCTCGCAATGACAAGTCCGCCTCGCCATGACCAGGCGTCTCATCCAAACCGCAGCTCGTCGGCTTCAAAGATGCGTTTGAGCTTGCGCTTCTTTTCCACGATCTGAAAGCTGATCTGGTGCCGGGCTTCGTCCCAGAACACGTCGGAAATCAGGCCGCGGTGAGGCAGGCGGCCGGGTTCGGGCCGCGCTTCCTCCACCAGGTCGCCGAAGCTGAAGGGGGGCTTGTCGTGCAGCTCGGTGAACAGCTCGCCGCTGACGTAGAACTGCTGCTCGTCGTAGCGGATCAGAATCCAGTCGTCGGTTTCATCGATTTTCTCGAACAGCTTGCCCGTGGGCTCCAGCCACTCGAAGGTGCGGCGGTTGGCGGGGTGAATGTAGCGGAAGCCGTAGGCGGGCGTCCAGGCGTAGAGGCCGTAAACAACGGGTTGGGGGCGGGGCACGGGCGGAGCACTTAACAATGAGTAATGAACAATGAGCCGAGGCTCAACCGCTGAAACGGCCCGGCAAAGGTAAAAGCTCCCGCTACCTGCCCCGCATTCGTCATTGCTCATTCTTCCCTTCTCACCATCAGCGGCTTCCCTGGCAAGATATAACCTGTTGGCTATGTAATCAGTTAGAGCCCCAAAGCCGCTGGCTTCCGTGCTGATTTTTTGCTGAACCCAATGTCTGAGACCTCTTCCCTGCCTGTCCCTACGCCGCAGGCCGGCATGGGCGCTATTCCCCACGCCGCCGGCACCACCTTCCGCGTGTGGGCCCCCAACGCCGATGCCGTGGCCGTCGTCGGCCCGTTCAACGACTGGAACCCCGAAACTCACCCGCTCACTCACGAAGCCGAGGGCTACTGGGCGGCCGACGTGGCCGGCCTTACCCCCGGCACTGAGTATAAATTCTGGCTCCGCAACGGGGCAGCGGACCTGACCCGCAACGACCCCTACGCCCGCGAGGTCACCCACTCGGCCGGCAGCTCCATCGTCCCCACCCTGGATTTCGACTGGCAGGACGATCATTTCGAGATGCCGGCCTGGAATACGCTGGTCATCTACGAGCTGCACGTGGGCACCTTTAACCCGGGCACGCCCGACCAGCCCGGCACCTTTCTGGACGTGGTGGAAAAACTCGGCTACCTGCGGGACCTGGGCATCAACGCCCTGGAGATAATGCCGCCCACCGAGTTTCCCGGCGGCCGCAGCTGGGGCTACAACCCCTCCCACCCTTTCGCGCTGGAAACCGACTACGGCGGCCCCCAGGCCTTCAAGGAGCTGGTGAAGCAGGCCCACCGCCACGGCATTGCCATCATTCTCGACGTGGTCTACAACCACTTCGGCCCCGGCGACCTGGACCTGTGGCAGTTTGATGGCTGGCAGGAGAATGACGGCGGCGGCATTTACTTCTACAACGACTGGCGGGCCGAAACGCCCTGGGGCCACAACCGCCCCGACTACAGCCGCCCCGCAGTGCGTCGCTACATCCGCGACAACGCCCTGATGTGGCTCGAAGATTACCGCGTGGATGGCCTGCGCTGCGACTCCATCTCCCACATCCGCAACGTGCACGGCAGCACCGACCCCTCCCACGACCTGCCCGAGGGCTGGAGCCTGATGAAGTGGATCAACGAGGAGATCCAGGCTACCATGCCCTGGAAGATCACCATTGCCGAAGATCTGCTGGGCAACGAGTATATCACCCGCAGCCTCGCCGACGAAGGTCAGGGCTTTTCCTCGCAGTGGGACCCGGCCTTCGTCAACATCCTGCGCGACGCCCTCACCACCCCCCACGACGCCGACCGCGACCTGACGGCGGTGGCCGAAACCCTCGGGCAGACTTACAACGGCGACGCCTTTCAGCGCGTCATCTACACCGAGTCGCACGACGAGGTAGCCAATGGCAAGAGCCGGGTGCCGGAGGAAATTATGCCGGGCGAAGCCAGATCGTGGTTTCCGAAGAAGCGCGCTACGCTCGGCGCGGCGCTGGTGTTCACCGCGCCCGGCGTACCGATGATCTTCCAGGGTCAGGAGTTTCTGGCCGACGGCTTCTTCTCCGACGACCAGCCGCTGCAGTGGCAGCACGCCGAGCAGCACCCCGGCTTGGTTCATCTCTACCGGGACATGATTCAGCTGCGCCGCAACCTGGCCGGCCACACCCGCGGCCTGCTGGGGCAGCACACTGAGGTGCATCACCTCAACAACGACGATAAAACGCTGGCCTTCATCCGGCGCGACCAGTCCGGCCCCGGCGACACCACCGTGGTCCTCTGCAACTTCGCCGACCGCTCGCACCAGAACTACATCATCGGGCTGCCCCGCGGCGGCCACTGGCGCGTGCGCTTCAACTCCGACTGGGCCGGCTACGACGAGGAGTTCGGCAACTTCGAGAGCCTGGACACGCTGGCTGAGCCCGGCATCTACGACGACCAGCCCTTCCACGCCTCGTTCGGACTGGGCCCGTACTCGGTGCTGATTATTTCGCAGGACGCTTCCTGACGAGTTTTCCCGCAGAGGTCCGCCGAGGGAAATCCCATTCACCACCTATCTTGCCGGTCCACGCCAAACCCCACTGCATGCAAATCCCTGCTTCCGCTCCCAACCCCATTGCTCCCGATGCGCTGCTGGTCGAAGTAGCCTGGGAAGTCTGCAATCAGGTGGGCGGCATCTACACCGTGATTCGCTCCAAGGTGCCCGCCACGGTGCAGGTCTGGGCCGACCGCTACTGTTTGCTCGGCCCTTATTTCCCCCAGCAGGCCCAGGGTGAGTTTGAGCCCCTGGACGAGTACGAGCTGCTGCAGCTGCGCAAGGACGACCCGTTTGCCGGAGCCGTGCGCCAGATGCGCGCCCAGGGCTACGACGTGCAGTATGGCCACTGGCTCGTGACGGGCAAGCCCCGCACGGTACTCATCAGCCCGTTTCAGGCGTACGACCAGCTAGACAGCATCAAAACCGACCTGTGGCACCACCACGGCATCCCGACGCCCGACCATGACGACCTGCTCCACCAGGTGGAGGCCTTCGGGCTGCTGGCGAAGATCTTTCTGCAGCTGCTGACGGCGGAGGTTTCGCCACCCCAGCGCGTGATTGGCCACTTTCACGAGTGGATGACCGGCGTGGCTATTCCGGCGCTGCGCCGCGAGCAGGTGCCGGTGCACCTGGTGTTCACCACCCACGCCACGCTGCTGGGCCGCTACCTGGCCATGAACGACCCCAACTTCTACGACCACCTGATGCAGGTGAACTGGGCGGCCGAGGCGGTGCATTTCAACATCGAAACCGCCGTACGCATCGAGCGGGCCGCGGCCCACGGCAGCCACGTATTCACCACCGTGAGCGAGCTGACGGTGCGCGAGTGCATCTACCTGCTCGACCGGATTCCGGACGCGGTGCTGCCCAACGGCCTCAACATCGAGCGGTTCGTGGCCCTGCACGAGTTTCAGAACCTGCACCAGCAGTATAAGGCCAAGATTCACGAGTTCGTGATGGCCCACTTCTTCCAGTCGTACTCCTTCGACCTGGACAACACGCTCTACCTGTTCACCTCGGGCCGCTACGAGTACCACAACAAGGGCTTCGATCTGACCCTGGAAGCCCTGGCCCGGCTGAACTACCGCCTTCAGCAAAGCGGCATGGAAGGCCAGGTCGTCATGTTTTTCATCACCAAGCGGCCGTTTCACAGCATCAATCCGCAGGTGCTGCAAAGCCGCGCCATTCTGGATGAGGTGCAGGAAACCTGCGAGGCCATTGAGCGGCAGGTGGGCGAGCGGCTGTTCTACGCCGCCGCCGCCGGCACCGACCACCGCCTGCCCGACCTGGGCAGCATGGTGGACGACTACTGGAAGCTGCGCTACCGCCGCACGCTGCAAAGCTGGAAAACCACCAGCCTGCCGCCCGTCGTCACCCACAACCTGGTCGACGATGCCAACGACGACATCCTGAACTTCCTGCGCCGCTCCAACCTGGTGAACCACCAGCACGACCGGGTGAAAATCGTGTACCACCCCGATTTCGTGTCGCCCACTTCGCCCCTGTTCGGTATGGAGTACGGCCAGTTCGTGCGGGGCTGCCACCTGGGTATTTTCCCCAGCTACTACGAGCCCTGGGGCTATACGCCCCTGGAGTGCGTGGCCCGCGGCGTACCGGCCATCACCAGTGACCTGTCGGGCTTCGGCGATTACGTGCTGCAGACCGTGCCCGACCACGAGGACAAGGGCATTTACGTGGTGAAGCGCCAGGAAAAGACCTTCGAGGAATCGGCGGCGGAATTGACCGATATGCTCTGGAATTTCGTGCAGCTCAACCGCCGGGAGCGAATCATGCAGCGCAACAACGTGGAAAGCTCGGCCGAGCTTTACGACTGGAAAAACCTGCGCGTGTACTACGACCGGGTCTACGCCCTGGCCCTGGAACGGGCATAGGCCCTGGGCGGGCTCCTGTTCATTGTGAAATAACCTGTTTATCAACCCGTAGCTATGACTTCGAAATCCCGGACTGCGCTGCTGGTGGTGGGACTGCTGGTTGGCGCGGCCACGGCCGTCGGCCACGAGTTCTGGCTGTTGCCGCCGCGCTTCTTCGTGGTCCCCGGCACCCGGCTGAACCTGCACGTGTTCGTGGGCGAGAATTTCACCGGGGCCCGCTGGCCGGGTAAAAGCAACCGCCTCACCAGCTTCGTGCACTACGCCCCCAACGACACGGTGGACCACACCAAAGTGGCCAGCCAGGACGACACGCTCAATACGTCGGTGGAGCTGATTCAGCCCGGCGTCCATCTGCTGTCGTTCAGTACCAACAACGCGTTTATCGAGCTGGAAGCCGGCCAGTTCAACGCCTACCTCAAAGAAGAAGGCCTCGACCAGGCCCTGGCCCGGCGCCAGCAGCGCAACGAGCTGGCCAAGCCCGGCCGCGAAGCCTACCGGCGGTGCGCCAAAACCCTGATCCAGGTGGGCCGCAGCCGCCCGGATGCCGTCAAAACCTACGCTTCCGTAGCGGGTCACCCGCTGGAGCTGGTGCCGGAGCAGAACCCGTACGCGCTCCAAGTGGGGGCTTCACTTACGGTACGGGTGCTGGCCGATGGGCAGCCGCTGGCCGGGGCCCTGGTGCAGGTGTGGCAGCGCCAGCCGGGCCAGCCTACGCGAATAGTGAAATTACACAGCAACCAAAACGGCAGAGTCCTGTTTCGATTAAACGCGGCGGGCAGCTACATGGTGAGCACCGTGCGCATGGTGCCTGATGCCGGGCTTCAATCGGCGGAGTGGCAGAGCACCTGGGCCTCGCTTACCTTCGGTGTGGCCGGCGTATCGGGGCGCTGAAATCAGAGAATTTTCTCCTAACTTGGTCTCCCCGCAAACCCGGTCCCCGAATATTTTTTTTCCTACCTTCGCAACTCTCTTAACACTCCGACACCACTGCGGTATGAAGTACTCGATTGATAAAAAGGAAACTTACACGATTATCACCATTGACGAGAAGAAGCTCGACACGACCGTAGCGCCTGATCTGAAGTCGGAATTCGTGAAGCTGAACGCAGAAGGCATCAACAATCTGATCCTGGATTTGCAGAACGTGAAGTACACGGATTCGTCGGGCCTGAGCTCTATCCTCATTGCCAACCGGCTGTGCAATTCTACTGGTGGTTTGCTGGTGCTTACCGGCCTGCAGGACCACGTAATGAAGCTTATCACTATCTCCAAGCTCGAGTCGGTGCTGCATATTCTGCCCACCGTGGAAGAAGGTATCGACCGCATCTTCCTCCACGCCATCGAGCGGGACCTGACCAGCAAAGAATAATCTTAGCTCCAAGCCCTAAGCTGCAAGCTGCAAGCTTTCGTTCTGCTGGCCCGGCCTCGGAACGAAGGCTTGCAGCTTGCAGCTTAGGGCTTGGAGCTTTTTTCATCTATGGAGTTTGAGCTGAAAATATTAGGCAGTGCTTCTGCCACCCCCTTTCTCAACCGCCACCATACGGCGCAGGTGCTCACCGTGGGCCCGCACTCCTACCTGCTCGACTGCGGCGAGGGCACCCAGAGCCGCCTGATGGAATATAAGGTGCGCCACCAGCGCCTGAATACTATTTTCATCTCCCACCTGCACGGCGACCATTTCTTCGGGTTGTTTGGCCTGCTCTCCACCATGCACCTGCAGGGCCGCACCGAGCCGGTCTGCCTGTTTGGCCCGGCCGGCCTCGATGAGGTTCTGACCACCCAGTTTCGCTGCTCCCACACCCAGCTTTCGTACCCGCTCGAATTCACGGCCGTGGATACGGAGCAGCACGCGCTGGTGTTTGAAGACCGCTACCTGACGGTGCACAGCCTGCCCATGCAGCACCGCATTCCGTGCTGCGGCTACCTGTTCCGGGAAAAACCCAAGCGCCGCCACCTCGACAAAACCCGGCTGCCCGCCGGGCTCACCCCGGCCCAGCTCCATCAGCTGGTCCAGGGCGACGATGTGGTGGATGAGCAGGGCACGGTGCTGGTGCGCAACCTCGACGTGACTACTGCCCCCAGTCCTTCGCGCAGCTACGCCTTCTGCTCCGATACGCTCTACACCGAAAGCCTGGCCGAGCTGGTGCAGGAGGTGGACCTGCTCTACCACGAGGCCACCTTTATGGACGATATGCGCGAACGGGCCCAGACTACCCATCACTCCACCGCCCGCCAGGCGGGGCTGCTGGCTCGTAAAGCCCGTGCCAAGCGCCTGCTCATCGGCCACTTCTCGTCCCGCTACCGCGACCTGGAACCCCTGCTGCACGAAGCGCAGGCTGTTTTTGGCCCGGTAGAACTGGCCATCGAAGGCAAGGTGGTCAGCATTGCGGAGTGAGTTGTGTTGGCCAAGGTAATTGTCAGAACGTCATGCCGGGCCTTCTGCGCATAAAGCAGTGCCTGAGGCCTCCCGCGTGGTCTCGTCTGATTGCTGATCCAACGTCATCAAGCGGGATGCTTCGGCTTCGCTCAGCATGACAGACGCATAATACCCTTTCCTCTTTGAAAACTTTCGACCAGAAAAAAACCCGGCTTTACCTCGTCCTCAGCGGCATTTTCATCGTCAATGCTTTGCTGGCCGAAATTATCGGGGTGAAGATCTTCTCGCTGGAACCCCTCATTGGCCGGCCCGACAACCTGACGGCGGGCGTGCTGATCTGGCCCGTGGTGTTCGTGACCACCGACATCATCAACGAATACTTCGGCAAAGCCGGCGTGCTGCGGGTGAGCTACCTCACGGCGGCGCTCATCCTGTTTGCCTTCCTCGTGATTTACGCCACCACCAGGCTGCCCCCGGCGACTTTCTGGCTCGATGTCAACAACAAAGATCCGCAGGGCCAGCCCATCAACATCGACTTCGCCTACCAGATGATTTTCCGGCAGGGCATGGGCATCATTGCCGGCTCGCTCACGGCCTTTGCCATCGGGCAGGTGCTCGATGCGACGGTGTTTCAGCTGCTGCGCCGCGCTACCCGGGGTCGCTACATCTGGCTGCGCGCTACCGGCTCCACCCTCGTCTCCCAGCTCGTCGACAGCTTCGTAGTGCTCTACGTGGCGTTTTACCTGTTCGGCAACTGGAGCTTCGACCAGGTGCTGAGCGTGGCCAATACCAACTACTGGTATAAATTCGCGGCGGCTATCCTGCTCACGCCGGTGCTCTACCTGGCCCACTTCCTCATCGACCGGTACCTGGGCCCGGAAGAAACGGCGGAGCTGCAGCAGGAAGCGGCGGCAGATGTGAGCGTGTAGTTGAGTTGCCAGTTGCCAGTTGCCTGTTACCAGTTGCCTGTTACCAGTTCATTCCGGCAATTCGTAGATCAGCAGCTCTTTTACCTTTAACTCCTCTCTACCATTCTCAGAAGCCTGGCAACCGGCAACTGACAACACGCAACTGATTATGTCCCGCATTCTCACCGGAATTCAGAGCACCGGCCGGCCCCACCTGGGCAACCTGCTCGGCGCCATTCTGCCCGCTATTGAGCTGTCGAAAAACCCGGCTCACGACTCGCTGTACTTCATTGCCGACCTGCACTCGCTCACCACCGTGCGCGACCCGGCCCTGCTGCGGCAGAACACCTACGCCGTGGCCGCGGCCTGGCTGGCCTGCGGCTTCGATACGGAGAAAAACCTGTTCTACCGCCAGTCCGACGTGCCCCAGGTGGCCGAGCTGACGTGGTACCTCTCGTGCTTCACGCCCTTTCCGATGCTGGCCAACGCCCACTCGTTCAAGGATAAGTCGGACCGGCTCTCCGACGTGAATGCGGGCTTATTCACCTACCCGGTGCTGATGGCGGCCGATATTCTGCTCTACGATGCCGAGATTGTACCGGTGGGCAAGGACCAGATTCAGCACCTCGAAATTGCCCGCGACATTGCCGCCGCCTTCAACGCCCGCTACGGCGACACGCTGGTGCTGCCCCAGTCCCGCGTCGATGCCGAGCTGATGACCATTCCCGGCACCGACGGCGCCAAGATGAGCAAGAGCTACGGCAACATCATCGACGTGTTTGCCCCGGAAAAAGAGCTGCTGAAAGCCCTCAAGACCATTATTTCGGACAGCACGCCGCTGGCAGCGCCCAAGGACCCGGCCACCGACGTCACGTTCAGGCTCTACTCCCTGCTGGCCACGCCGGCCGAAACCGAGGACCTGCGCGCCCGCTACCTGGCCGGCGGCTACGGCTACGGCCACGCCAAGCAAGAGCTGTACGAGCTGATTCTGCGCCGCTTTGCCACCGAGCGGGAACAGTTCGACTTCTACCTCAACAACCTGCCCGAGCTGGATGCCCGCCTGGCCGAAGGGGCCCGCAAAGCCCAGGAGTACGGGAGCGTGGTGCTGAACAAGGTGCGGGAGAAAGTCGGCTATTCAGTCCGCTGAGCTGGCGAACTAAAACCGGCTGTCATCCTGAGCAAAGCGAAGGACCTTCCTCTTTTTGCACCAAAGAACCAATTTCAACGCACAAAGCCCTTTATCACCGCAGTGGTAAAGGGCTTTGCTCATTTTAAAAGGCTTGGCAGGTTATCCGAGGAAGGTCCTTCGCAAGCTCAGGATGACAGGCGTTATTTCGCAGCTTAATACGCCAACCCGTCGATGGAAGTCGGGTGCTTTTGCTCGGTGTAGAAGCTGAAGCCGACTTTGCTGCCGCGGCTGACCTGCTGGTTTTCGAGCTTCTGCTTCACCGATATTTTCCGGATGTCCTGCATGGGCGGGGCAATCAGGTCGTTGTTGACGGCGGCAATCATGGCGCTTTCCACGAACAGGCGCAGCATGTCGGGCGTGAGCAGGTTATCGGCCATATCGTTGTCGGGCAGCTCGAGCTGCTGCACGCCTTCGAGGAAGTAGTGGTTTTCGATGTTGATGAGCAGGCGGCCCACCAGGTAGCCCGGGTCGTTCAGGCGCTGGTACTTGATGCTGTCGGCCATAAAGTTGTAGGCCATGACGTGGCCAAAAAACCGCCGCCGGAAGTCCGCCTCCACGTATTTGGAACCCATCGGGCCGTAGTCGTCGGGGAAGGTAACGATGTTGGAGTGCATCACGAACACGAGCAGGTCGCCGGAGAACTTGATGTGAAACTCCATGTCGTTCACGGGCCGGTACTCCACCAGCACACTCGAATCGACGGGCGAGAGTTTGCGGCTCAGCTCCACCACCAGCTCCTGCGACACCTTGCGCAGCAGATCGAAAGCGGCGCCGGTGTTGCGGAAAATAGCCTGCTTGGCAATGGACTTCTGCTTGAGCCCCGCGAAAATCTGGTCGAGCCGGTCGGCCGGAGCCGCCACGGGCGACCCAGGGGCGGCCGTGGGCTCCTGGGTTGTAGCCCCGGCCGGGTTTTCCCCGATAGGCGTAGGTTCCGGGGGCGGCGTGGCGGCGGCCTCTGGCGCTGGGGCAATCAGATCGGTGGGCGGGGTGGTACGAGGCATTGCAAAGGAAAAGCAGGTGGGAGAATCCGAATAAAGCCGGTCAGCCGGCCTACAGGTGGCCGTTGTTGCTTCGGCGGTCAGACGTTTGAAATACGGCCGACCGCGGCTGTCGATGGTAGTAACTGCTGTTACGCAGAGTGAGGTGGGTTGCCGGCTGTCAGAAGTTAGAAGTCAGGAGCTGGAAGCTAGGCGTTTAGGGTGCAGGTGGTAGAAGCGGAAGGAACGAAACGGGTAGCCAGGCAGACGCGCCTTGAATCGGCAGCCTGCTCGTATGCTGCCTTCCCGCTTCTGACTTCTAACTTCCAGCTCCTAGCTCCTCAAACAGGGTTTCAGTAATGCCCCGCGGAACATCAGGTAGTAAATACGGAAATAATCCGCTCTACCGTTTCGGCCGGCTTTATTCCGGTTGCTCATTCAGGACGTCCCGCGGGTGCTGCCCCAACGACGGCGGAGCCGACAGGAAGGGTATTGCGGGCCATGCCGGCGAGCGAAAAGCCACCGTCCGCAGGCCAGCCGGCGCGAGTGCGGTTGCCGGGGGCAGCAGCATAGGCTGGGCCGAAGCCTGCGTCAACGCCTCCCCTACCGTACGCACGGCCCCGGCCGGCACCGCCCGGCGCTCCAGCTCCCGCAGCAGCTCCCGGCCGCTCACTGCTCCGATTCGGGCCTGCAACAGCGACTCCAGCTCTCTGCGGTGGGCCACCCGCGCCGCATTGGTGGCGAAGCGCGCTTCGGCGGCCCACTGCGGCCGTTCCAGCGCCGCGCACAGCTGCTGAAACTGCCGGTCGGCGCCCACCGCCAGAATCAAGGCCACGCCATCGGCCGCCTGGTAAACCGTGCCGTAGGGCACAATGCTGGGGTGGCCCGAGCCCAGCGGCTGGGGGTCGTGCCCCGTGACCAGAAACGTGGTGGCCTGATTGGCCAGGGAAGCCAGGGCGCTGTCGAGCAGCGACACCTGCACCAGGGCCCCCTGGCCGGTACGGGCGCGGCGGTAAAGCGCCGTGAGCAGGCCTTCTTTCAGCTGGTGGGCGGCCAGCAGATCAATCAGGGCCACCGGCATTTTCTGGGGCGCCTGACCGGGCAAAGCGTTCAGGTGCATGAAGCCGGTTTCCGCCTGAAGCACGGCGTCGTAGCCGGCCCGGGCGGACCCGGGGCCGTAGCCGGTGAGGTGCCCGTAGATCAGCCTGGGGTTCAGCTCCCGTAGCGTGGCATAGTCAACGCCCAGCTTTTCCGCGTCGCCGGGCTTGTAGCTGGCCAGCACCACGTCGGCGCGGGCGGCCAGGCGGTGCACGGCGGCGCGGCCCGCGGCGGCAGCCAGGTCCAGCACCACCGACTGCTTGCCCCAGTTGGCGCAGCTGAAATAGGCCGATACGTCGGTCGCGGCCGATTCGGCGGGCGTTTTCCAGGTGCGCGTCACGTCGCCGGCCGGGGGCTCTACTTTCAGCACCGTGGCCCCCAGCTCGGCGAAGAACTGCCCCACCTGGGGACCGGCCAGGACGCTGGCCAATTCGAGAACCAGTAAATCGGCGAAGGGCAAAGCGGCGGCAGCATCCATGGCGGCAAAGAAACGACGGAATGCGGTGCCGGCCCCATTTGGGCCCGGCTTTGCGCTGAACCTTACCGGGCCGAATTCCCTTATCTTTGCATTAAATCAAGCGGTTTGCTGACCGGAAAACGTGGTCAGCGCATACTTTCACTTCATTTCGCTGAACCTTGAAGTTTACCGATTTCAATCTGCACGACGACCTGCTGGCCGGTGTAGATGCCATGAACTACCAGAATGCCACGCCCATTCAGGAGCAGGCCATTCCGAAAATCATCGAAGGCAAGGACCTGATTGCCTGCGCCCAGACCGGCACCGGCAAAACCGCCGCCTACCTGCTGCCCCTCCTCGACAAGATTTCCCACGCCAAGCACGGCCACACCTCCACCCTCATTCTGGTGCCTACGCGCGAGCTGGCCACCCAGATCGACGAGCAGGTAACGGGCTTCGGCTACTTCGTGGAGGCCAGCAGCATCGCCATCTACGGCGGGGGCAAAAGCGAAACCTGGGAGCAGCAGAAGCGCGCCCTCACTTCCGGGGCCGACATCATCGTGGCCACCCCCGGCCGCCTGATTGCCCACCTGCAGATGGGCTACGTCAAGTTCGACCAGATCAAGTACCTGGTGCTCGACGAAGCCGATAAGATGATGGACATGGGCTTCTCGGACGATATTCTGAACATCGTGCGCCAACTGCCCAAGCAGCGGCAGACCCTGCTGTTCTCGGCCACGATGCCCACTAAAATCCGCGACTTCTCGAAGCAGATTCTCAACGAGCCCGAGGAAATCCGCCTGGCCGTCTCCAAGCCCGCCGCCGGCATCGACCAGCAGTTCTATATGGCCTATGACCGCCAGAAGATTCACCTGCTCGAGCACATCATCAAAACCCAGGAGGTGCAGAGCATGGTGCTGTTTACGAGCCAGAAAGCGGCCGTAGCGGGCATCGTGCGCGCCATCAACAAGCTGGGCTACGTGGCCCAGGGCATTTCGTCGGACCGGACGCAGGAGGAGCGGGAGCAGATCATGCGCGACTTCAAGAACAAGTCGTTCCCCATCCTGGTGGCCACCGACGTGCTGAGCCGCGGTATCGACATCGACTCTTTGAGCCACGTGGTGAACTACGATATTCCCCGGGCCGCCGAGGACTACGTGCACCGGATTGGCCGTACGGCCCGCGCCGCCACCAAGGGTACGGCCATCACCTTCATTGCCGACCAGGACCAGGACCGCGTACTCAAGATCGAGAAGCTCATTGAGCGCGAAGTAGAAAAGCAGGACATCACCGAAGGCCTCGGCCTGGGCCCCGCCCCGGAGTTTGACCCCAAGCGCTTCAGCGGTCTGGGCGGCAAAATCGGGGGCCGGCCCGAGCGGGGCGGCCGTTCCGGCGGCAGCAGCCGGGGTCCGCGCCCCGAAGGCGGGGCGCCCCGCGGCGAAGGGGGCCGCGACGGCGGCCGCCCGCGTCGGGAGGCCGACCCGAAAGACCCCAAACAGAAGGAGCGCATCGCCAATGCCCAGGCCGCCCTGGCGGCGCTGGACGCGGGCGGGGCCCCGGCCGTACCGTATCAGCGCCCCCCCCGGGAGCCGCGCCCCGAAGGGGAAGCTCGTCCGCCGCGGGAGCCGCGGGCTCCCCGCCCCGAGGGGGAGGCTCGCCCGGCCCGCGAACCCCGGCCCGCCGGTGAGCCCCGCCCGCCCCGCGAGCCGCGGGCCGAAGGCGAAGAGCGGGAACCCCGCGCGGAAGGCGAGCGTCGTCGCAGCCGGGGAGGACGCAACCGCAGCCGGGACCCGAAGCCCGCAGGCAGCGAAGCAACGAGCCCCTCGGCGGCCCCCGCCGCGCCCACGGCGGACTAAGCCTTCGTATGACCACCAAAAAAACCCCGCTGCGCCCACCGCAGCGGGTTTTTTTTGGTGGTCTTTTTTTGCCGGGCAAGCTTGGTCGGGCTATCCGCGGAGGGCCCGCGCTTTTGCCCGCTACGGTTGAGCTTACCCCGGGTCTGCGCGCGCCGGCCCGCCTTATCCAGGCCTGCCCGCAAGCCGGCTCTGGCGTAGCCGAACCGGCTTGCGGGCAGGCCCCCAATTTAGGGTAGCTCCTCTGCTCCCGGCAAGATGACGAAAGGTGGAAATTCGCAGCGTGAAAAAAAAGCACACCCTGCCTGATGGTAAGCAGTTTGCTCTTTTCCGAGGCTTTGCTCCTGACCCGATGAAAGCTGCCTGAGCCGACTTCGCCGCTGCCAATTCCCACCCGCCGTTCCTGCTGCTCACCCCAGCGCTACAAAAACCTATGCAAAAAAAACTACGTTCTCACCCGGTTGGTATCCCTGATAATGCCGCTGCCGGATTCAGCTCAAATCCAGCCCGGGCGGCGCTTACGCTCCGCTCCGCCAACCGCTGGGCCGCAGCCCGGCTCCGGGTACTATTGCCGGTACTGCTGGCTGGCAGCAGCCTGCTGGCGCACAGTCAGTCGGTGGGGTCCGAGGTGTATATTCCGGGCCGGACGAAAGGAGCGGCGGGAACGCCTGACAATAACTCGGTAGCCGGGGTCCAGGTCGCACCAGTCGCGTTGGCCCGCACGTCGCAGATTCTGCTCAACACCTATGGGGATACACCGCTGGCCGTGCCACTGGCCGCCACCGATGCCGATGCCGGCAGCTCTATTGCGTCATATAGCATAACGGTGCTGCCTCCGGCCGCTTCGGGCGTGCTGAAAATTAACGGGACAACCGTTGTGACCACCAAAACGACGATAGCCGCCGCCGATGCGGGCAACCTGACCTTTGACCCGGCGGCCGGCTACTTCGGCACCGCCGTGTTTCGGTACCAGGCCAAAGACAACACCAACGCCAACTCAGCGGACATCACCTACGGCATTCCGGTGAGCAAAGCCACCTGCGGCACCGGGACCGGCCAGGCCAACCTGCTGAGCTACTACGCCCGTACCGAGGGCGAAGACTGGAAGGTGAACCGGACCGTAGTGGTGGGCGGCGTTACCATCACGGCGAGCCCCACGGGCACGCCCTACACGTCCTCGCCGGCCACTACCGATATTCTGTTCGTGTCGGACCAAGTCAGTATGCCCGGCAAGGGGCTGGTGTGGGCCGAGGACTACACTTCTACGGCAGCCACCACCTCGTCGGTGACCTTCACGTTTAGCCGCCCGCTGGCCAATTTTTCCCTGTCGGTGGGCGACATCGACAACGGCACGGGCTACATCGACCTGCTCACGCTGCAAGGCTACGACGCCAGCAACAACCTGGTCGCCATTCCGGCGGCCAACGTGAGCACGGGCTCCACCAACTCGTACAGCAACAACAGCTTCACGGGTACCGCCAACAGCCCGGCCGATGCCAATACGAACGTGCTGGCCACTTTCCCGGCGGCCATTACCCGGCTGGTGATGACCTACCGCAACACCGCGACCACCCAGCCCGACCCGGCCAGCCAGCTGATTGTGTTTCCGTCGATGGCCTGGTGCGCGCAGGCCGACATCCAGACCACCCTCACCGGCCCCGGGCGGGCGCAGGCCGGCAGCACCGTGACCCTCATCGCCACGACCCGCAACGGCAGTGGCGACCAGGTCAACACCATCCGGCCCACCGTGCAGCTCCCCGCGAACCTGAGCGGCGTGACCGGCGGCACCTACGTTTCGTCGACCGGCGTGCTCACGCTGCCCGTTATCAGCGACCTGGCCGCCGGCGTTTCGGTCGCTCAGACGCTCAGCTACACCATGCCCAATACCGTGGCCGTGACGGCCACGTCCGGCTTCACGTCCACGGCCGACGACCCCACGGCCGGCAACAACACTTCGACCCTCACCACGGTCCAGAACCGGGCGCCGGTGGCCAGCAACGTGACCAACGCACCCGCCATTCTGCGGACCACCACGAGCCAGACCACGCTGGCCTCCTTCAACGCCAGCGACCCCGACGCCACGGCCGGCAACACCACCCTGGTTTCCTATACCATCGTGTCGCTGCCCACGGCGGCGCAGGGCACGCTATATGTGAACGGCGTGGCCGCTACGCTGAACCAGGTGATTACGGTGCCCACCTCGGCCACGGCCGCGGCCCCGGGCTATCAGCTTTCGTTTGTTCCGAACAATACGTTTGCCGGCAACGCCAGCTTCATCTACCGGGCCACCGACGACACCAACACGGCCTCCAACACGGCTACCTACACGGTGCCCGTGACGGCGGGCGCCGACGTGGTGGCGACGGTCAACGGCACGGGCACGGGCGTCGAAGGCCAGTCGAGGACCTACGGCGTCACCCTCGTCAACAACGGCCCGGAGGCGGCTACCAACGTGGTGCCCACGCTGACCCTGTCCAACAAGCCGCCGTTTAGCAGCGTCACCGTGCCCGCCGGCGGCAGCTACGACCCCAGCACGGGCATCGTCACGTTCGGCCCCATTGCCTCACTGGCCAGCGGAGTTTCGGTGCTGAACACGCTGAGCCTGGTGGTGCAGCCTACCCCGGCCAGCTTCAGCGTGACGGCCGCCAACACCAGCGCCACGCCCGACCCCACGCCGGCCAACAACAACGGCACCGCGGCCGCCGCCATCCTCACGGTCACCGTTTCGCGGATTGGAGCGGCGGGCATCGCCAGCGCCTGCGCCACCCCCGCCAGCAGCGGCTCCGCCACCCTCACCGCCAACCCCAATACCTACTTCCCGGCCACCAGCCAGACGGTGGCAGCGGGCGCTACCTCCCTGGTAGTGGACGCGGCCGTGGGGGCCACTCCCGTGGCCGCCGGCGACCTGCTGCTCGTCATCCAGATGCAGGGAGCGGACATCAACGCCACCAACACCGATGCGTACGGCGACGGCGTGACGGGCGGCCAAGCTACCAGCAACCTCAACAACGCCAATTTCACGGCCGGCCTCTACGAGTACGTGGTGGCGGCCGGGTCCGTATCCCTGAGCGGGGGCACCGTAACGTTTACGACCGGCCTGAAAAACGGCTACCAGAACGCCAGTGCCACGGGCACCACCGGCCAGCGCCGCTTTCAGGTGGTGCGCATTCCGCAGTACCAGAACCTGACGGTGAGCGGCACGGTGGCCCCCAGCGCCTGGGACGGCCGCACCGGCGGCATTCTGGCCCTGGACGTAACCGGCCAACTCACCTTTGACCCTGGCGCGAAGCTCGATGCCTCGGGCAAAGGATTCCGCGGCGGGGCCGGCCAGAAGCTCACCGGCACCACCGGCCTGACGGGCACCGACTACCGCGCCACCGCGCCCGCCTCGGGCACGACGACCACGGGGGCCCACGCCATGAAGGGCGAGGGCATCGTGGGCACCCCGCGCTACGTGAATACGGGAGCCGCCCTGCTCGACACGGGCACGGACGGCTACCCCAGCGGCAGCGCCGGCCGTGGCGCCCCCGGCAACGGCGGCGGCGGCGGTACCGATGCCAACCCCACCACCAACAACAACAACTCGGGCGGCGGCGGCGGCGGCAACGGCTCACGCGGCGGCCGCGGCGGCAACGCCTGGAGCAGTGGCACGGCCGTGGGCGGCGAGTCCGGCGCGTCCTTTAGCGTGCCCAGCAGCAACCGCCTGATACTGGGCGGTGGCGGCGGCGCCGGTGTGAGCAACGACGGCACCGGCGATACCGGCCTGACGGGCTACGCCAGCAGCGGCGCGGCCGGCGGGGGCATCGTGCTGGTGCGCACGGGCTCCGTGGCGGGCGGAGGTGCCGTGCTGGCCAACGGCGCGGCAGCCAGCAGCGCGATGGTGCAGGACGGTAGCGGCGGCGGCGGGGCCGGCGGCTCCGTGCTGATAACGGCTAACAATACCACCACCCTGAGCCGCCTTACCCTGGCGGCCAACGGCGGCAACGGCGGCAGCAACAGCGCCTCGGCGGCCCACGGCCCCGGCGGCGGCGGCGGCGGCGGCATCGTGCTCACCAACGCGGCCCCGGGCAGCGCCAGTGTGCTCAGCGGCGCCAGCGGCACCACCGCCGGCGGCGCGGCCTTCGGCGCCACTGCGGGCCTGCCCGGCCTTGCCAACAGTCAGATCAGCACCAGCATTGCCAACAGCACGGCCGGCATCAACTGCAGCACCGATGTGACGGCTACCATTGCCGGCCCGGCTTCGGCCACCAATGCCCAGACGGTGAGCTTATCGGCCGTATTCGCCAACAATGGCGGGGTAGGCGCGCTGGGAGTGACGCGCACTATTACGCTGGCGTCAGGCGACGTGAACAACCCGGTTACTGCCGTATCGGCGCCGGGCAGCACCAGCATCAGTGCGCCGGCTGCCGGCACCGGTACGGTAACCATCACCTACGCGGCTATTTCGCCGCTGGCGGCCGGCGCCAGCAACTCGTTTGGCATTTCTTACACGACCCCCGGCACGGCGGCCGTAACGGCTACGGCCCTCATTTCGACGACTTCGAGCGAGCCCGTAACGGACAACAATACCAGCTCGGCCGTTACCACCATCAGCGGCTTCGCGGACCTGGTATCGGCCGTGTTCGGACTCTCTTCCTCCACTACGGGCCTGGCGACCGGCTCCTACTCCGTGGTATTTGCCAACAACGGCCCCGCCGCGGCGGCGAACGTGACGCGCACCGTCACGCTGCCCGCCGGGGCGACTCTGACTACGGCCCAGCTCGACAACATTGGGGCCCAGGGCGGCACCTATACCAGCGGCACCCAGGTTATCGACTTCGGCACCC
Source organism: Hymenobacter fastidiosus (assembly GCF_039539565.1). Taxonomy (NCBI): domain Bacteria; kingdom Pseudomonadati; phylum Bacteroidota; class Cytophagia; order Cytophagales; family Hymenobacteraceae; genus Hymenobacter; species Hymenobacter fastidiosus. The sequence continues at coordinate 89,052 of NZ_BAABDJ010000027.1, forward strand.
TGACCACGCTCAACAGCCGCAGCGCCAGCGTCTATAACTTCGGCTACACTGCCGCCACCACGAGTGGCAGCGGCAACATCGTCAGCAATACCACGACCACCACCCCGCAGGATGCTGGCAGCGGCACCGGCGTCGCCGCCGATATGTTCTCCTTCGCGGTAACCAACATTGCCTCTACCGACGTGGCCACCAGCGGCATCACGACCTCCGCGGCTTCGGTAGCGGCCGGGCAGCAGGTTTCGTTCACGCTGAACTTCATCAACAACGGCCCGGCTGACCTGAGTGGGGCCCTGCGCTCGGCGCAGCTCACCCCCGGGCTGAGCATCGTATCCATCAGCGGTGGGGGCGTCTACGATGCCGGTTCGGGTCTGGTGACGTACCCGGCCATGGCGCTGGCCAACGGGGCCAGTGCGCCTTCCACCATCACTTTCCTGGCGCCGGCTTCGGGCCCGGTCAACCTCAGCGGCAGCATCAGCGGCGGGGCCGGGACCGTGTCGGGGGGCAACTTCAACAACAATCAGGCTACGGCCAGCATTGCCGTGAGCCCCCTGGCCGACGTGGCTACCACCATCAGCGGCCCGACGACGGTTATCACCGGCAACCTGGCTACCATCTCCGCGACGACGGCCAACAACGGCCCGTCGGTGGCGGCCGCCGTGGTGCAGACCATTCAGCTCCCCATTGGCCTGACGGATGTTTTCCCTTCAAACAACGGGCGTTACGATGCCACTACGGGCGTAGTCACGTATCCGGCGCTGACGGTGCTGGCCACTGGCGCGGCGGTACACAACACCGTCAGCTTCCCGATGCCGGGCGCCTCGTTCACGGCATCGGCGGCCGTAACCACCACCACGGCGGAGGCCTCAGGCGCCACGGCCAACAACGCGGCCACGGCAGCCACCACGCAGCCGACGGCCCCTGACGCCACCCTGGCCAACGTGTATACGACCCTGACGCTGCCGGACAAAAACGCCGCCCCCGGGGCTCCGATTACCCTCACCCTCGAAACCGGCAACCACGGGCCCCAGCCGGCGCTCAACGTGGTGCAGCAGCTGGCGCTGCCGGTAGGCCTGACCCTGGTCAGCATCAGCAACAGCGGCACGTATAACCCCGCCACGGGCCTGGTCACCTTCCCGGCCATCGCCAGCCTCACCAGCGGCACCAGCGTGCCCAATACCGTGGTGCTGACGGCCCCCGCCGCCGGCCCGGTGGTGGCCATGGCCAGCGTGCTGGCCACCACGCCCGACCCCGTGCCCGCCGACAATCTGGTGATTCGTAACGTCGACATCCTGCGCATCACCGACCTGGCTACCACCATCGTGGGCCCGGCTACGGCCTCGGCTACGCAGGTGGTCACCTTCACGGTCACGACCCGGAACAACGGCCCGGTGCCCGCCCTGAACGTCATCCAGTTTGTGTCTATCCCGCCGGGCTTCGCGACGGGCGAAGTACTCCCGAGCGGGGGGGGCTTCTACGACCCTGCTTCGGGCGCCGTGATCTGGCCGACCGTGGCTTCGCTGGCCGTGGGGGAAGTACGGACCTACACCTTCAGCTACGTAGCCCCGGCGCTTAATTCGACCGACGCCAGCAAGCCGCGCACTATTCTGAGCCAGGCGGCCGTAACGGCCTCGACGCCGGATGGCAACACGGTCAACAACTCGTCCACCATCGGCACCGACATTCAGTGGAATGCCGACGTGGCCATTGCCGTAGCGGGGCCCACGACGGCCGTCGTGGGCAATACCATCACCTTCACGGTGTCGACCTCGAACAACGGGCCGGCCCCGGCGGCGGACGTCACTCCGACCGTGCGCATTGCCACCGGGCTGTCGAGCGTGGTAGCCAGCGGCGGCGGCGTCTACAATATGAGCACGGGCCTGGTTACCTTCCCGGCCATCCCCACCCTGGAGGTAGGCCTGACCGGGGCCGTGACCAACACCATTACCATTGTAGTGCCCGACCGGCCTATCATCGGCGTATCGGCCGCGGCCAACAACCCGGACAACGAGCTGAGCCTGACCAACAACGCGGCGACCCTCATCCTGCCGGTCACGCCGCGCACCAGCATCCTGGTCGACGTGCAAACCACCATTGCCGCCAACCTGAGCTCCCAGCAGGCCGGCCAGCCGGTTAGCTTCACCGTGACGGCAACCAATGCCGGCACCGACGCGGCCAATATGCGCCAACGGGTGAGCCTGCCCGCCGGCCTAGGTGGGGTGGTAGTAAGCGACGCTGGTGGCACCCTCACGGGAGCCTACGACGCCGTTACCGGCGTGGTCACGTTCCCGGTGGAGGCCAGCCAGGCTCCGGGTACGGTGCTCACCTATGGCATCACGCTCAACGCTCCGGGCAAGGGGCCGCTACTGGCCACGGCCTCCGTAAACAGCAATTTCTCGGATGCGACCCCCGCCAACAACACCCAAAGCGTGAGCGTGACGATTGTGCCGCTAGCCGACGTGGCCACCGTGCTAAGCGGTCCGCCGGCCCGGCTGCCCGGGGGCCTGGGCACGTACAAAGTACGCACCATCAACAACGGTCCTTCGCCGGCCAGCTCAGTGGTGCAAACGGTGCAGCTGCCTACCGGTCTCACCGACGTGGTCGCTTCGGGCGGGGGTGTTTATGATGCGGTAACGGGACAAGTCACCTTCCCTACTATTGCCACGCAGGTGGTGGGCCGGGCCGGGGAAGTGAGTCACACCCTGCAATTCACCTTCCCGGCCACGGCCACGACCTTCACCGCCACCGTAACCAGCGGCACGACCGAAAAGGCGGGTACGACCGCCAACAACACGTCGAGTATGACCACGGGGCTCACCAACCAGATACCCCTGGCCAACACCGTGAGCAACCTGCTGCAGGCCCCGGAGGGCAATACGGCCGGGCCGCTCACGCTCACCTCGCTGCAGGGCCTTGACCTGGACGGGGCCATAGCTTCGTTCACCATCAGCACGCTGCCCGCGGCGGAAACCGGCGCTCTTTTCCTCAATGGCGCGGCCGTCGGGGTGGGGCAGGTCATTGACATCAGTCAGGCGGCTAATGTTACGTTTGACCCCGCCGGCAGCTTCGCGGGCAATGCCTTCTTCACCTACACCACCGGCAACCAGGGCGCGGCCTCCACTGCGGCGCTCTACACCATTGCGGTGGGCCAGGACGAAGCGGCCGTGTATACCCTGATGCCCGTGAAAGGCGGCAACGCCAACCCTTACCAGAATGGTGACGTGCTGGCCACGAGCTTCGACGTGAACAGCGGCAGCTTTAACGCGGCCGCCGTCGTGGCCGACAACGGCGTGCGGACGGCTGCCATCACCTCGGGCACTTTGCCCGACGGCCTGGAGCTGGACCCCGTGACGGGTCAGGTGCGCGTGTCCGACCGTACGCTACTGGTGAGTGGGACCTTCCCGGTCACCATTACCACGGTAGATGGCAACGGGGGCATCACTACGCAGGTGGTGCCGCTGCAAATCGGGGCCTCGCCGCTACCGGTGGAGCTGACGCGCTTCGAGGCCAGGGCCGCGGGCTTTGATGCTCAGCTGAGCTGGACCACGGCCCAGGAGCTCGACAACGCCGGCTTCCAGGTGGAACGCTCGCTGAATGGTATCCGTTTCGAGCCCCTGACCTTCGTGGCCGGGGCCGGCACCACCACCCAGGCCCAGCACTACACCTTCGTCGATGCGGGCGTGGGGCAGCAGCACCCGGGCGTGGTCTACTACCGCCTCCGGCAGCGTGACCGGGATGGCAAGACCTCGCTCAGCCCCGTGCGGGTGCTCACTTTCGCCCCGGCGGCCCGCGGCCCCCTGGCCACCAGCGTCCCACTCTTCCCCAACCCGGCCCAGGCGCAAACCACCCTGGATCTGACCAGCCTGCCCGCGGCCACGTACCAGGTGACCTTACTCGATATGATTGGTCATCAGGTGCAGACCTATACCCTGGCCGGGGGCCGGCCCCACACGCTGGAAGTCGGCAACCTCGCGGCCGGCACGTACCTGATCCTGATTCAGGATGGCCGTCTGAAAATCACGCAACACCTCCTTAAGCAGTAACGAACCGCCTGAGGGCTGTTGGCAACTACGGCACAAAAGCCCTGTTCACCCGGATCGGGGTTTTCATTTCTGATAACAACAAAAGGCCGCTGAACTCAGCGGCCTTTTGTTGTTATCAGCTCTTCGCTTGGGCCAGGCTGAAAATCTGCTTGATCAGGCCCTAATACGCTTCTGCGGGCATTTCCGCTTTGGCTTTCAACAACTGTTCGGCATCGGTGCCGGCAGTGGAGCGGAGCTGCGGGGTGCCGTCGGTGGCGGCGGTGTAGATAACTTCGGCAATCTGCGCGGGGGTGGAAAACGAGCCGCCCCGGCTACTGAACGCGGCCAGCACACTGCGCACCTGGCCGGCGTAGGGGTTGGCCTCGTCGGCGGGGTCGAGCGTCATTTGCAGGGAGCGGCCGGCAAAGTCGGTGGCCACGCCGCCCGGGGGCTACCACTTTCACCCGGATGCCGAACGGCTTGAGCTCGTACCACAACGACTCGGAGAAGCCGTCGAGGCCAAACTTGGTGGCGTGGTAGAGCGAGTTCATCGGAAACGCCGTGCGCCCACCCACCGAGGTGATGTTGATAATGGAGCTGTTTAGAAAGTCTGATTTTTTGTTGCCTGTCATCCTTCATCTGGTGTCCGCTTGCGAAGGACCTTATCACGAGTGCTCATTTTGGCCTAATTCCAAGTTATGCGGACGTGATAAAGCCTTTCGCAAGCGGACGCCAGATTAAGGATGACAAACTTCTTGACTTTCTAAACGACTTCAACAACTCCTGCCTTTTGAGCCCGCAGAATAGGCAGCACGGCCCGCGCGACGCTGAATACGCCGAACAGGCTGGGGGCAAACTGCTGCTGTATCTGGGCGACGGTGGCCGACTCAAACGGCCCGGCCAAACCGTAGCCGGCGTTGTTGACCAGCACATCGAGGCTACCAAAATCCTGGTGGGCCTGCTGCAGGGCGCGGGTCACGGTAGCTTCGTCGGTCACGTCGAGGGCGTAGACGCGGACCGTGGGCAGGTCGGTGAACCGGGCGTCGGCGGGGTTGCGCATGGTGGCGGCCCCGTTTCAGCCGTGGTGTACGGGAGCAAGCTTGCCCCGGCCCGCCGTCAGCACAACAATCGTTCAACCATGGGCGGGGGCAAGCCCCGCCCCTACCCGTTCTACTGTACCCTATCCTGAAATTTGCCCTGGTGATTCGACACCCTGTTTTAGCCTATCAAATTCCTCCTGCTCCATGGCTACAGCACCTGCCCCACCCCAAACAGCACCGTAAACACCAGGGTCGTCAACGCCATCTGCTTGAGCAGCGGGTCGAGCTGCATCGACTCCTGGCGCTGCCACACGCGGCGGGCATTGAGCAGCAGCAGCGGGGCCGACAGCAGAAACAGCCACTGCCAGGGCGAGTGATACGTGAGGGCCACGTAGACCACGGCACAGCCGAAGCCCAGCAGCAGCAGCAGCCAGTGGTAGCGCCGGGCCTGCACCGGCCCCAGCCGCACCGGAATCGTGATTTTGCCGGCCAGCTCGTCGGAGCGGATGTCGCGGATGTTGTTCACGTTGAGCACCGCCGTGGCAAAGCAGCCCAACGCGGCGGCGGGCAGCAGCACGGCCAGCGGCAGCGTGCGGGTTTGCAGGTAATAGGTGCCGCCCACGCCCACCAGGCCGAAGAAGGTAAATACCGACACGTCGCCGAGGCCGGCGTAGCCGTAGGGTTTCGCGCCGGCGGTATAGTTCACGGCCGCCCAGATAGCCGCCAGGCCCAGCCCGAAAAACGCCAGAAACGCCCCGGCGCCGGCCGTACCCAGCGCCACCCACAGCAGCCCGAGCCCGCTCCCGAGCGAGAGCAGTCCGAACACCCCCATGCCGCGCCTCATCTGGGCCGGCGAAATGGCCCCGCTCTGCACGGCCCGCTGCGGTCCTTCGCGGTGCACGCTGTCGGCCCCGTTCTGGGAGTCGCCGTAGTCGTTGGCGAGGTTGCTCAGAATCTGGAGCAGAATGGTGGTAAGCGCGGCCAGCCCGACTACGGACGCCCGAAACTGCCCGTGGCTGGCGGCCAGAAAACCACCCGTGAGAATACTGGCCAGGGCCAGCGGCAGGGTGCGCGGCCGGAAGGCGGAAACCCAGGCTTTCGCGGGACTGGCAGCAGGCGCTGAGGAAGTGGAAGAGGTGGTCATACCAAACAAAAAAGGGTCATCCTGAGCAGAACGCAGAACCTCTCCCGCCAAAGTAAGCCATGGCGTTGCACCGAAGCGGGAGAGGTCCTGCGCTCTGCTCAGGATGACATAGGTACTGAGTCGGGCTATTTCAGAATGGCCGCGACCAGCTCGTCGCTCATGGGCTTGACCTTCGAGGGATAAAAGCCGACCACGTGGCCCTGCTCATCGACCAGATACTTGCAGAAGTTCCAGTTGGGCGCGTCGCCGACGGTGCCGTTCTTGCTCTTGTCGGCCAGGAACCGGTAGAGTGGGGCCGTGTCGTCGCCGGTTACTGAAACCTTGGCGAACATGGGGAAGCTCACGCCGTAGTTTTTCTCGCAGAAGGTGGCAATCTGGGCATCGGTGCCGGGTTCCTGACCGCCGAAGTTGTTGGCCGGAAAGCCCAGCACGGCTACCCGGTCGCCGTGTTTTTTGCTGAGCTCTTCCAGCTCCTTGTACTGCGGGGTGTAGCCGCACTCCGAGGCCACGTTCACGATAAGCAGCTTTTTGCCCTGGAACTGGCTTAGCTTCACTTCCTGGCCATCAATAGTTTTAACGGTGTACTCGTACACGGAGCCGGTGGCGGCGGCGGTTTCGGGAGCAGACATAGAAGCAGTGGTAGAAGTTGGGGTAGAGCTGGATGAGCATCCGCCAGCGGCCAGCGTACCCAGCAGAACAAGAAAAGAAGCTTTCATACAGCGGGAGAAGTTATGAATACGGGCAAGCCAGTGCAGCTGTTTAGAAAGTCAAGCAGTCCGTCATCCTGAGCAGAGCGCAGGACCTTATCCCGGCTGAACGGTACCCGCTCGCTGAAATACCCGGCGTGATAAGGTCCTGCGCTGCGCTCCGGATGACAAACGCTTGGAAAAACCGACTTTCTAAACAGCTTCAGTAGTAGCTATCGGCCAAACTACCGGGCGCAAGGCAATGTTTTTTAGGAGAACCAAGTAGTCGTTGACACAAGAGCTGGCCGGTCCTTCTTCCCAGGTTCAGGACGACCAGCAAACAACGAACTACTCCCGTCACCTCATCAGGTGCGGGGCACGGTGAGCCACTTCTCCAGGTCGGTGGGCTGGTACGCCAGCATCTGGTCGAGCAAACCATCGGGGGTGGTGTGCTGCTGAAGCTGGGCGCGGTTTTCGGGGCGCAGGAAGCCGTCGTCTACCATGCGGTCGAGGGCCAGGAGCTGGTGGTCGTAGAAGCCGTTGACGTTGAGCACGCCGCTGGGCTTTTTGTGCAGGCCCAGCTGGCCCCAGGTCAGCACCTCAAACAGCTCTTCGAGGGTGCCGAAGCCCCCGGGCATGGCAATGAAGCCTTCCGCGAGGTCGGCCATCAGCAGCTTCCGCTCGTGCATACTCTTCACCACGTGCAGCTCGGTGAGGCCCACGTGGGCCAGCTCCTTACCGGCCAGAAAATCGGGAATAACGCCGATGGCCTGGCCACCGTGGCGCATCACGCTGTCGGCCACGGCCCCCATCAGGCCCACCCGGCCGCCGCCGTACACCAGCGTCAGGCCGCGCCGGGCCAGTACCTGGCCCATCACCCCGGCTTGCTGGCGGTAAATTTCATTGGTCCCGGCGCTGGAACCACAGTAGACGGCAACACTTTTCATGAGCAGGAGCTAGGGCTTATAAATTTTCAGGTCCCCGCCTTTTTTCAAGCAGGGGTGGCCGAAGGCCGGGGTGGTTATCAGGGCCAGCAAGCTAGAACTAGTGCGTTGTTCTGGGGCTTCAACCTCCCCTGGCCCCTAGCTCAGCTGAGGAGGGGAACTAGTTTTCCAGCTTCCTGGCTCTAATGCATTGCTACATCCGCTCGGGCACCTCAATGCCGAGCAGCTTCATGCTGGCCTTGATGGTGCGGCCGGTCTGGGCCGACAGCGCCACGAAGAAGGCGCGGCTGGTTGCGTCGGGCTCGGTGAAGATTTTCACCTCCGTGTAGAAGCGGTTGTAGGCCCGGGCCACGTCGTAGGCAAACTGGGCGACCACGGCGGGCGAGAACGTGCGGGCGGCTTCGGTTACCACACCGGCGTAGCGGGCCAGCTCCTGCACCAGCCCGCGGGCCGACGCCGGCAGCGCGGTCAGGGCGCTGAGGTCGGCGTCTTCCGCAATGCCCAGCTCGGCGGCCTTGCGGCGGATGGCGGCAATCCGGGCGTGGGAATACTGAATGAACGGCCCCGTGTCGCCTTCCAGCTTCACCGACTCCTCGGGGTTGAAGAGCATGCGCTTCCTGGGGTCCACTTTCAGCAGGTAGTACTTCAGCGCGCCCAGGCCCAGGGTGTGGAACAGCTGACGCTGCTCGTCCTCGCTCAGCCCTTCAATCTTCCCTTTTTCCAGCGTGGCGGCTTTGGCGGCTGCCACCACCTCGCGCACCAGCTCGTCGGCGTCCACCACCGTGCCTTCGCGGCTTTTCATCTTGCCCGAGGGCAGATCCACCATGCCGTAGCTGAGGTGGTAGATGGCGTCGGCGTAGGGCTTGCCCAGCTTTTTGAGCACGGCCTTGAGCACCTGCATGTGGTAGTTCTGCTCGTCGGCAATGACGTACACGCTCAGGTCGTAGCCGAAATCCTGGTACTTCAGCTCGGCCGTGCCCAGGTCCTGGGTGATGTAGACCGAGGTGCCGTCGGCGCGGAGCAGCAGCTTTTCGTCGAGGCCTTCTTCTTTCAGGTCAATCCACACCGAGCCGTCTTCCTTTTTGAAGAACACGCCCTTCTGCAGGCCTTCCTCCACCCGCTCCTTACCCAGCAGGTACGTGCCCGACTCGTAGTAGAACTTGCCGAAATCGACGCCGATGGTCTGGTAGGTTTCGTCGAAGCCCTCGTACACCCAGCCGTTCATCTGCGTCCAGAGCGTGATAACTTCTTCGTCGCCCTGCTCCCACTTTTGCAGCATCGTCTGGGCCTCCAGCATCAGCGGGGCCTGCTTTTTGGCCACGTCGGGAGCCACGCCCTCGGCTTCGAGCTGCCGGATCTGCTCGCGGTAGTGCTTCTCGAACAGCACGTAGTACTTGCCCGCCAGATGGTCGCCCTTGATGCCGGCGCTCTGCGGGGTTTCGCCCTGCCCGTAGTACTGGTACGCCAGCATCGACTTGCAGATGTGGATGCCGCGGTCGTTGACCAGGTTGGCCTTGGTAACGGTGGCACCGGTGGCGGCCAGGATCTCGGCCACGGAGTAGCCCAGGAAGTTGTTGCGCAAATGGCCCAGGTGCAGGGGCTTGTTGGTATTGGGCGACGAATATTCCACCACCACGTTCTGCGGTCCGCCCGTAGGCACCGGCGCACCATCGGGGCGCTGACGAAGCTGCTCAAACAGGCGCAGCCACTCGGCATCGGCAATTTCGAGGTTCAGAAAGCCCTTCACCACGTTGAAGCCGCTCACTTTGCGCTCGTTCGCCGTCAGCCACTCACCCAGGGCCTGCCCGATCTGCTCGGGGCCTTTGCCCAGGGCTTTGGTCAGCGGAAAGGTGACGAGGGTGAAGGCCCCCGCAAATTCCTTGCGCGTAGGCTGAATGGTGAGCTGGGTGGCGGGCACCTCGGCCCCAAAAACCTGCTGAATGGCGGCGCTGAGGGCCGTTTTGATGTCTTGTTCGAGTTCTTGCACGGGGTGCGGGGTATAGAGCGAAGCGCCGCCGACTCCGGAATGCCCGGCGGGAATGGAATTCGTAAAAGTAGCGCAAGCGGCGACGGGGTCCAACAGGAACCTGCCGCCGCTTCCACTTACAAGCAAACTCGAACGTCATTCCGAGCGCAGCCGAGGAATCTCGCCCGCTTCGTTGCAATGGTAATCCTACGAAGCACGCGAGATGCTTCGGCTGCGCTCAGCATGACCCGTTCTTTCCCAACAACGTCCGCACGCGAGATTCCTCGACTGCGCTCGGAATGACGTTCTTTCTGCCTACGACGTGCCGCCCCGGCCCGCCGTCACGTCCTGCACCCGCAGGTGCTCAGTGATGGCGTCGGTGGCGGCTTCCAGGATGTCGAAAGCGTTTTTGGCCATGGTGTTTTCGCTGTCGAGGGTGGGGTTGATTTCCACCATCTCGAAGCACACCACCCGGTCATTGTCCAGCAGGGCCTGGCACAGGGCAATGGCTTCCTGCACGTCGAGGCCCAGCTCCACAGGCGTGCCGGTGCCTTTGCTGAAGCGCGAATCGAGCGAGTCCACGTCGAAGCTGATGTACACCAAATCGCAGAAGCGCAGCTGCTCGTAGATTTCGCGGGCTACCTGCCGCGGCCCCTTGGCTTTGAACTCGGGCAGCTTGAAGTTGCGGATGCCGAGCCGGTCGATAACGGCGTTTTCCTCATTCTCGGTGTCGCGCACGACCACGTACACCAGGTGCTCGGGCTTGAGCTTGGGGCCTTCTTCGCCCAGGCTTTTCAGCCGGCGCCAGAAGAACTCGGTTTCGGGCTCCACCACGTTGCGCTGGCAGGCGAGGTTATCCTCGTTCAGGGCCATGGCCAGCGGCATGCCGTGCATGTTGCCGGAAGGCGTGGTGTAGGGCGAGTGAATGTCGGCGTGGGCATCGACCCAGACCACGCCCAGTGTTTTGTGCGGGTAGGCGGCCTTGATGCCGGCCATGGTGGCGGCGGCGTTGCTGTGGTCGCCGGCCAGTACCAGCGGAAACTCCCCGAAGCGCAGGGTTTGCTCTACCGCGTTGGCAATGCCCTTCTGCACCGTATAGATCGAGTCGATGTGCTTGGCGAAGGGAAAATGATTTTTGTCGAACAGCACGTGGTTCAGATCCGGTACCGCCACGGCGTTGAAGCGGCGGAAATAGTCGGAGCCCTTGTTCAGACAGGCAATCCGGAGGGCATCGACCCCCAGACTGGCCCCACGAGTCCCGGCTCCCAGCTCGGAGCGGACTTCAATGAGCTTAATGCGGCGCATATTACATGAGCAAAAAAGGATAAAAGGGTTTGATGCTTGCCGATTGAGCGGGTGGGAATTCCTCTCAGGCTTGACGCGCACGGGCCTTCCGCCGCGACCAACGAACAAAGCACAACCAAAACCCCGCGGGCGGGGTATCTTTGCGGGCGCTAAGTTCGGGTTTTTCGTTGTTGGTTTTTGGTTTTTGGCTGTTCGATTGGCGCTTTTGCGGCAACTTCCTTCACCCGGACCCTGAAATCACCCGTTTCTGCCAGCACGACCGACGAAGAGCCAAAAACCAAAAACGAATAACCAACTCCTTCAATGGATACCTACCACGACCTGATTTCCCAAACCTTCGATTTCCCTACCCCTGAGTTTCACGTCGAGCAGAATGAGCTGCGCTTCAACGGCATCGACCTGATGGCACTGGTCGAAAAGCACGGCACGCCGCTGCGCCTCACCTACCTCCCCAAAATCAGCTCCCAGATTCAGCGGGCCAAGGAGTTGTTCCGCGTCGGCATCGACAAAACCGGCTATACGGGCCGCTACTCCTACGCCTACTGCACCAAGGCTTCCCACTTCAGCTTCGTGGTGGAAGAGGCCCTGAAAAACGACGTGCACATCGAAACGTCGTCGTGGTTCGATACCCACATCATCCGGGCCATGCACGCCAAGGGCAAGGTGCAGAAAGACACCTACATCATCTGCAACGGCTTCAAGACCGAGGACTACAAGCGCGAAGTCACCGCCCTCATCAACGAAGGCTTCGTGAACTGCATGCCCATTCTCGATTCGCCCAACGAGGTGCAGTACTACCACGACAACGTGCGCGAGAAGTGCAACGTGGGCATGCGCCTGGCCTCCGACGAGGAGCCGCGCTTCCAGTTCTACACCTCCCGCCTGGGCATCCGCTACGCCGACGCGCTGCCGCTCTACGAGCAGAAGATCAGGGATGACCCGCGCTTCGAGCTCACGATGCTGCACTATTTCATTAATACCGGCATCAAGGACACGTCGTACTACTGGTCGGAGCTGAGCCGCTTCGTGCACAAGTACTGCGAGCTGCGCCGGGTGTGCCCCACGCTCACCACCATCGACATCGGCGGCGGCCTGCCCATCCAGACCTCAATTCAGAAAGAGTACGACTACCAGTACATGGTGGAGGAAATCCTGCGCACCATTCAGCGCATCTGCGGCGAGGAAGGCGTGCCGGAGCCCCACATCTTCACCGAATTCGGCATCTTCACCGTGGGCGAGTCGGGCGCGAACATCTACTCCATTCTGGACGAGAAGCTCCAGAACGACAAGGAGCTCTGGTACATGATCGACGGCTCCTTTATCACCAACCTGCCCGACACCTGGGCCCTGAACCAGCGCTTCATCATGCTGGCCCTGAACGGCTGGGAGAAGAAGTACAAGAAGCTTCAGCTTGGCGGCCTCACCTGCGACTCCCAGGACTACTACAACGCCGAAAAGCACATCTACCAGGTGTTTTTGCCCGAGCGCAAGCCCCAGGATGCCAAGCCGCTCTACGTGGGCTTTTTCCACACCGGCGCCTACCAGGAAAGCCTGTCGGGCTACGGCGGCATCAAGCACTGCCTGATTCCGGCCCCGAAAATGGTAATTCTGGACCGCGCCGAGGACGGCACGCTCACCGACTACGTGTTTGCCGAGGAGCAGAACGGCGAGTCGATGATGCGGATTCTGGGCTACCAGAAGTAATTGAAACTCAAAACTTCCGGCGGGTGTACTTGGTACGACCGGCCGGAAGTCGTACTTTTGATGTCGGCAACTCTTCCCCCACTTCTCGTTTCGACTTACATGAAAAAGCTACTTCTGCTGGCCTCCGTGGCTCTTCTGGGCCTGGGTGCCTGCAACAAGGTTAAGTGCCCGGCCTACACCAGCACGAAAGCCGCCAACCATATTTCGTCGCCCATCACGGCGTCGACCGTGACTACCCCGGTGGCCCGCCAGTAAGTTAGAAGTAGCGCAAGCTGGCTATCCGGCCCGCCAAAGCCCGCTTTCCGTGACGGAAGCGGGCTTTGGCGTGGAATGGATTTCCAACCAGAACGTCATGCTGAGCGAAGTCGAAGCATCTCGCGTGCAACGGTATTGTCATGCTGAGCGAAGTCGAAGCATCTCGCGTGCTGCCGTTGGATTACTACTCAGACGACGCCACGCGAGATGCTTCGGCTACGCTCAGCATGACGGTCTTTTACGAACTGTACAGAAATCTAGCTCTCCAGAATAATATCCGTAGCGCCCCGCAAATCCGCGGCCCGCGGTTCGTAGTCGAACGTTTCGGTGCTCCCGATACACAGGCCGCGCACGCCGGCCCGGGCCCCGGCTTCCAGGTCGCGGGACCGGTCGCCGACCATCCAGCACCGGGCGGGGTCGAGGTGGAAGCGGGCCAGGCCTTTTTCCAGCATCAGCGAATCCGGCTTGCGCATAAGCGACTCGGAGACGCTCGGGTGGCCGGGGGCGAAGTAAAAGGCATCGATAAGGCCGCCGCAGGCTTCCTGCAGCTTGGCATGGCAGGCCTGCACGTCGGCGGCGGTGTAGAGCCCTTTGGCAATGCCGGCCTGGTTGGTGACGACAATCAAAAGGTAGCCGGCGGCTTTCAGGCGGGCCAGGCTTTCGGGCACGCCGTCGATGACCACGAAGTCGGCGGGGCGCCACACGTAGTCGCCCATTTCGTGGTTCAGGACGCCGTCGCGGTCCAGGAAAATGGCTTGGCCGCCGGCAACAACGGCGGGAGTTGGGTTGTTCATCGGGGCAAAGCTACGGATTCCGGCGCGCGGCAGCGGCCACGAAATGGGCGTTATCTTTGCAGCCAATCAAGCTTCAGGGGAATGAGAGTAGCAATTCTGGGCGGCGGCATTTCGGGCCTTACGCTGGCGTTTTACCTGCAGAAAGCCGGCGTCGCCTACGACCTGTTCGAGGCCGGCCCCGCGGGCGGCAACATCCGCTCCCAACAAATTGACGGCTACCTGCTCGAAACCGGCCCCAACTCCCTGCAGCTCAGCGACGAGCTGGAACAGCTGCTCACCGACCTCGGCCTCACCGACCAGCTGCAGGATACCGCTGCCGTGAGCAAAAACCGCTACGTGCTCCGTGGCGGCCAATACCGCAAGCTGCCCGGCACCCCGCCCGCGCTGCTGGCTAGTCCGTTCTTCAGCCTGAAGGCTAAATTCAACATCCTGCGTGAGCTGGCCCGCCCGGCGGCTCCCACGGATCCGATGGAAACCCTGGCCCATTTTTTCCGCCGCCGCTTCGGCCCCGAAATCGTGGATTACGCCCTGAACCCGTTCATTTCCGGCATCTACGCCGGCGACCCGGAAAAGCTGCTGGTGCACAAGACGTTTCCCAAGCTGGCGGCCCTGGAGCAAACCTACGGCTCGGTGCTGCGCGGGCTGGCCAAAAGCGGCACTTCCGGCACCCGTAAGCGCATCGTGTCCCTGCGCCGGGGCCTGCAAACCCTGACCGATACCCTGGCCGCCCAACTTACGAACTACCATGGTAATCAGGCCGTTACGGCCCTTTTACGCCCGGCCCCCGGCCGGTACCAGGTTCAGACGGCCGCTGGTATTTTCCCCGAAACCTACGATACCGTGGTGCTGGCGCTGCCGACGTACGCGGCGGCCCCGCTCCTGCAACCCTGGTTTGCGGCAGCGGCAACGGCGCTGGCGGCCGTGTACTACCCGCCGATGACGGCCGTGTTCACCGCCTACAATCGGGCCGACGTAGAGCACCCGCTCGACGGCTTTGGCGCTTTACACCCCAAAGCGGAGCAGCCCTACGCCGCCGGCAGCATCTGGACCAGCTCAATTTATCCGGACCGGGTGCCCGCCGGGCAGGTGCTTTTTACCACGTTTGTCGGGGGTAGTCAGTACGAAGCCCAGGCCCGGCAGAGTGCCGCCGACCAGAAATCGGCGGTCCACGCTGAGCTCAGCCGCTTCTATGGCATCCGGGCCGTGCAACCCGTCTGGCAATACCGGTACTCTTGGGACCACGCCATTCCCCAGTTCGACCAGCATATCGTGGCGGCCCACACCGCCGTTGATGAGCTGCAGGATCAGGGCATCTACGCCGCCGCCAACTGGCGGGCGGGGGTAGGCGTGCCCGACTGTATTCGGCAGGCCCGCAGCCTGGCCGAAAAAATTTCCGGCTGCAAACGCTGATTCCATATCTTTGGGGCAATTATGACTGATGGGCTCGTCCTGATACCGACCTACAATGAGCGCGAAAATGCGGAGCTGATTATCCGCAAAGTGTTTTCGCTGCCGCAGGCGTTTGATGTGCTCATCATCGACGACAGCTCCCCCGACGGCACGGCCGGCATCGTGCGGGCGCTGCAGCAGGAGTTTCCCGCCCGCCTTTTTCTGGAAGAGCGCAAAGGCAAGCAGGGCCTGGGCACGGCTTATCTGCACGGCTTCCGCTGGGCCCTGGCGCACGGCTACGAGTACATCTTCGAGATGGACGCCGACTTTTCCCACAACCCCGAGGACCTCTCCCGCCTCTACCACGCCTGCGCCACCGACGGGCACGACCTGGCCATTGGCTCGCGCTACATTCAGGGCGTGAACGTGGTAAACTGGCCCATGGACCGCGTACTGATGTCGTGGTTTGCGTCGGCTTACGTACGCTTCATCACCGGCATGCCCATTGCCGATGCTACGGCCGGCTTCAAATGCTACACGGCCCGGGTGCTGAGCGTCATCACCCGGGACCATGTCCGCTTCGTGGGCTACGCCTTCCAGATTGAGATGAAGTGGCTGGCTTACAAATATGGCTTCCGCATCATTGAGGTGCCCATCATCTTCACCGACCGCACCCGGGGAGCCTCGAAGATGACGAAGGGGATTTTCAAGGAAGCTTTTTTTGGCGTGCTCCAGATGAAAGTGGGCAGCTGGTTTCGCCGGTTTGAGCGCCAGCAGCCGAAGTTCCTGCCCCCGGTAGGCACCCACCCGGCCGCGCCCGCAACCCCGGCTTCCGAATCCCGGTAAGGCCTTTTACCACCTGACCCCCGCACGTCTGCGCGTTCCGGTTGTATCTTGGGCTGCGCATGGAAAATACTCCTCTCTTCTGGGTCGGCTTCAACATCTTCGTGCTGGCCATGCTGATGCTTGATCTGCTCGTGTTCAACCGCAAGGCCCACGTCGTGACTATGCGGGAAGCCCTGAGCTGGAGCGCCTTCTGGATTGCGCTGTCGTTGTCGTTCAACTACCTGGTGTATCGCACCATGGGGCCGCAGGCGGGGCTGGAGTTTCTCACCGGCTACCTGATTGAGAAGTCGCTGAGCGTCGACAACCTGTTCGTGTTCCTGCTCATCTTCACCTATTTCCAGGTCCCGCAGCAGTACCAGCACAAAATTCTGTTCTGGGGCATTATCGGGGCGCTGGTGCTGCGGGCCATCTTCATTCTGGCCGGGGCGGCGCTGCTGGCCAAGTTTCACTTCCTGATGTATGTGCTGGGGGCCTTTCTGGTCTACACCGGCATTAAAATGGCGACCAGCGGCGGGGAGCCGCAAATTGACCCCGACAGCAACCCCGTCGTCCGGTTTCTGAGCCGCCACCTGCCCATTACCAGCAAGCTGGAAGGCGGCAAGTTTTTCGTGCGCAAGGAAAAGCTGCTGTTTGCCACGCCCCTGTTCGTAGTGCTGGTAATGGTCGAAACCACCGACGTCATCTTCGCCGCCGACTCCATTCCCGCCATCCTGGCCATTTCGCGCGACACGTTTATCGTGTACACCTCCAACGTGTTTGCGCTGCTGGGTTTGCGGGCGCTGTACTTCGCGCTGGCCGGGCTGATGAAGCTGTTTCACTACCTGCACTACGGCCTCTCCCTTATCCTCATCTTCATTGGGGGCAAGCTGCTCATCGCCGAAATCTACGTGCTGCCCATGACCATTTCCCTGGGCGTTGTGGGGCTGATTCTGACGCTGTCGGTGGTCGTGTCCCTGCTGTTTCCCAAGGCGGCAGAAGTTCCCAAGCAGGTTCCTTAGGCGCCGGGCGGACGTTGGCAGCACGGAGCTGCGGGCCGGGTGAACGGGTTGGGCCAACCCTACTGGCCTGATTACTTCCGCAAGATCCGGGTTGAACGCGGGGGGTCGGAGCCCGTAGTTTTGGTGCCACTCCAACCACTGCCAGCTATGGTTTCTGCCCACGCTGCTCCCGGTTACGCCCGCGTGGAACGGGCTAGTGCCTGCATTGCCGGGTACCTGCCCCAGCCCCCGGACCTGGCCGAAACTACTGCATGGCACGGCGAGACCCTGCGCTTTGACCCTGCGGGACCCTGCGTGAAACCCCTCTTGGTAAGCCCGCCAGACATGTGAGCAAGGACAAGCTGACCGATTTTAGCGGGGCCTTTTCCTGGATGCTGCCCGCTTACGGCTTGGGCGTGGGTTCTTCTGCCGGCGGGGTGGTGTTCGTATTCACGCCTTCGTCCGGAGCGGCCCCACCCAGCAGATCAATCAGGTTCAGGGGCTCAAACTGGGCCGAGTCGGCGGCCAGTACGGTGCGCGTGGTATCGGGGCGCACGGCGCGGAAGATAGAGCCGTGGGCCGGGCCCGGGAAGCTCAGGTTGTAGGTCAGGCTCTCCCGGTCGTTCTGCCCGATCAGCCCCTTGCGAACCATGAGGTCGGCAATGAGGCGGTGGAAGTAGCGGGCGCTGCTGCGCATCTCACCGTAGTTGTTGAAGGAGCGTTGATAGTATTTGGGCCGCGGAATGATGCTGGCCAGGTACAGACTCTCCGACAGGTTCAGATCGGCGGGCGACTTGCTGAAGTAAAATTCGGCCGCCTCGGAAACCCCGTATTTTTTCGGGCCCCACTCGATGATGTTCAGGTACACCTCGAACATGCGTTCCTTGGGAACCAGCCGGGTGTTTTCCAGCAGCCACACAATCAGGGCTTCCTCCACCTTGCGGGTCACGGTTTTCTGCCGGGTCAGGAATACGTTTTTCACCAGCTGCATAGAAATGGTGCTGCCGCCCCGGGCGAAGCGCTTCTCCTTGATGTTCTGAATGGCCGACTTCACAAAGGCCTTTTCCATGAACCCCTTGTGATTCAGAAAGCGCGGGTCCTCGGCCGTCATGATGGCCGCTTTCAGGTAAGGCGAGACGTCACGGTAGGACACGAATTCCGGATTCGACGGACCCACGGCAAAGGTTTTGATGGAGTCGCCTTTGTCGTTATAAGCCGTGTACAGGAACTCCTCGTTGAGCTTGTTCAGGTTTTCGCGGCCAAAGCGGGTGATGCGGAAGTTCTTCGGCGTCAGCCCCGAGTTGAACTGCAGGCTGTCGAGCTGGTTCATGTCCAGCGCGAAGTGCATGTTGTAGGTGAGTGTGCCTTCGCCCCGCATGCCCTCCAGGGTATTGAACATACCTTCGGGCAGCGCCGCGAAAAACGTGTTGGCCGCCGTCTCAGCCGAGCGGATATCCGCTTTTACCTGCATGCCCGCCATGGTTTCGCGGCGGTTGCGCAGGCCGTTCACATCCCGCCCTGTCACCCGCTGGTTCAGCGGCAGCTTGCGGATGCTGATAACCGGGAAAAACTCCATGCGGTTCAGCGTCACCTTCGTCCCCTTGTCCAGGGCGGCAAAGGCCTGTCCCAGCCGGGCCACGAAGTCGATACCGCCGCGTGGAAAGCGCACGTCGCGGTCCGAAAGCTTGGGATGATTGACGATGAAGTTAGCCGCCGAGGCCGTACCGCGCACGGTTAGCTCGTCGTCGTTCAGCTCTTTATCGGCCAGGCTGAAGCGCAGCGTGTCGAACTGCACCCGGGCACCGTAGCGGCGCAGCACGTAGGGCAGCACTACGGGACGGCGGTCCAGGCCGAACACCTCCGCATTCAGCGCGTAGTCGCCGGGCTCGATGTGGCCCTGCACGCCCACCCGGTTTTCCACCGAGTCGACCACCGCCGTGAGCTGCCCGGTAATGTCGCCATCCTCAATGGCCAGGCGCGGCATGGTGATGCGGGCCCGGTGGCGGGGGCTGTCGTAGGTAATCAGGAAGTTGCGAAAATCGGCCTGGCCCGGCACGTTATCGAAGCTGGCTTCGAGCACCTGGTTGGCCAGCAGCGCGTAATTAGTGCCCTGAGTGGTATCGCGGGGCACGGCCGGCTGGGGGCCTTTTTTGCGGTAGAGAAAGGAATAGTTGTCGGAGCGGGCCGTCTTGCGGGCCGTCAGGCGGGCGTCACTGATTTCGAGGTTGCTGAATACGGGCCGGCCCGCGAACAGCGACCGGACGCTGAGGGCCACCGTCATCAGCCGCGCCCGCAGCAGCGTATCGTTGGTCTGGGCGCGGGGCACCAGGCTCATGCCCTCGATCTGCACCGTGTTCAGGTCGGTGAAGCGGGCCGGGCCCAGGGTGAGGGTTACGGGATATTTGCGCTCTACTCTGGCTTTCACCTGCCGCAGCGCGTAGGTGAGCAGCTCCTGGCGCTTAAGCAGAAATACGCCCAACGCCACCCCCAGCAGCAATACCAGGATACCCAGGCCAAACCCTATTTTTCGTTTTGTAGCTAAAGTCACGCGAGCCGGGAGAGAAGAGAAAAGTGCGGTCGGGCTAGCCAGATTCGTGCCGAACCCGCCGCCGCTCGGGAGTCAAAGGTAAGGAAAAAGCCCCGGGGCCGGGTCGGCTACGCGGCCTCATTCGCTACCTTTGACGCACTCTGGCCCACTTTGTTTCCTTCCGCATGAGCTCCGCCGCCGACTTTGCCCCTCTTTCGCCCCTGACGGCGGTTTCGCCCCTCGACGGCCGCTACCGCCGCCAGACGGCTCCGCTGGCCCCTTATTTCTCGGAGCTGGCCCTGATGCGTTACCGGGTACTGGTGGAAGTGGAGTACTTCATTGCGCTCTGCGAGTTGCCCCTGCCCCAGCTCCACGATGTGGACGCCGCCGTGTTTGGCGACCTGCGCGGGCTCTACCAGTATTTCTCCCTGGCCGATGCCGAGGCCGTGAAAGACCACGAGCGGGTAACCAACCACGACGTGAAGGCCATTGAGTATTTCCTGCGCGACAAGTTCGCGGCCCTGGGCCTGGGGCAGTACCTGGAGTTTATTCATTTCGGCCTCACGTCGCAGGATATCAACAACACGGCCGTGCCGCTGAGCCTGCAGCAGGCGCTGCTGCGGGTGCTGCTGCCCGCCTACGCCCAGGTGCGCAACCAGCTGGCCGCCCGGGCTACCGACTGGGAAGCCATGCCCATGCTGGCCCGCACCCACGGCCAGCCCGCCTCGCCGACGCGGCTGGGCAAGGAAATCCAGGTGTTCGTCGCCCGGCTCGATGCCCAGGTGGAGCTACTGGCGCAGGTGCCCTTCGGGGCCAAGTTCGGCGGGGCCACCGGCAACTTCAACGCCCACCTGGTAGCTTATCCGCAGGTCGACTGGAAGCAGTTTGCCGACGTATTCGTGAACAACCGCCTGGGCCTGCACCGCAGCTACCCCACCACCCAGATTGAGCACTACGACCACCTGGCCGCCACCTGCGACGGCCTCAAGCGGCTCAATACTATTCTCATCGACCTGGCCCGCGACGTGTGGCAGTATATTTCTCTGGGCTACTTCCGCCAGACCATCAAGGCCGGCGAAGTGGGCTCCTCGGCTATGCCCCACAAGGTGAACCCCATTGACTTCGAGAATGCCGAGGGCAACCTGGGCGTGGCCAATGCCCTGCTGGAGCACCTGGCGGCCAAGCTGCCCATCAGCCGCCTCCAGCGCGACCTGACCGACTCCACCGTGCTGCGCAACCTGGGCGTGCCGCTCGGTCACTCCCTGATTGCCCTGAACTCGCTGCAGCGCGGCCTCGATAAGCTGGCCCTCGACGAAGCCGCCCTGGCCCGCGACCTGGACGCCAACTGGGCGGTAGTAGCCGAAGCGCTCCAGACCATTCTGCGCCGCGAAGCCTATCCGGACCCTTATAACGCCCTCAAGGCGCTGACCCGCACCGGCGAGGCTATTTCCCAAACCAGCATCCGGGAGTTTATCGACACGCTGGCCGTGGGGGAGGACGTGAAGCAGGAACTGCGCGCCATCACGCCGCATACCTACGTGGGGCTGTAACCCGCCGGGGCGTAGCTGGCTGCTGCTTTCCCGGCGCGGGGCATCCGCCGGCGCCGCGCAGAGTAGTTTTCTGGCTGCTGCTCAACGGCCCGATCAGCCCTGCAGCCTGCTTCAGCAGCAGCTGGGTAGATGGCCCTCAGCAGCCCAATAGCCGAAGCCGGGCGGTGCTTGACGATAGCTATTTATTAACCAACTACTTATCGGAAATTTCCCTCAGAATCAGTAATTTGAGTTATACTACTGTAGGCCTGACCACTTGGACAGGCCTATACCACGCCCCCCTCACCTACTGCACCTCATTGTACCATCTCATCTACCAAAGTCAGGCCCGGGAGGTTTTTGATACTTTCCAGCTGGCGGTATTACTGGAAAAGTCCCGAATCTGGAACGTGAGGCACGGGGTGACCGGACTGCTGCTTCATACCCCCGATGGCCAGTTTATGCAAGTGCTGGAAGGCGAGGAACCGGACGTAAGGCGGCTGTATTACGGCCGGATTGCGTTGGATCCACGTCACTCCGGGTGCACGGTTCTCAGCGAAGGGCCCTGGGTCCGCCGCAGCTTTCCAGGCTGGAGTCTGGGCTTTCTTCCCGCTGAGCACCCAGACCTGCGTTCGGCTCCCGGCTTTGTGGAGCTCCGCAGCCTGCGGGCCCTGCTGCCGGGCCTGGCCCCTAATCGGCCCGCGCTGGTTCACCTGTTGCTGGAGTTCATTTCCCGGTATGATGAGAATCTGGACGCCGATACTCTCGAACCCTAAGAAGCTTCTTAGCGCAAATTTTAGGTTGGGATACGGGCTCTGGCAGGTAGTCCGCACCGGAACTATGCCCGCTGAAATCCGGAAACCAGCTTACTTGTCCTGGGCCGGGTCGGCATCCAGGGCTTGCAGATCAGTGTTGATCTGAGCCAGCACCTTCCGCAATTCGGTTTCGATATCATCGACCAGCTGCTCCAGCATCGGGCGGTCAAAAGCGCCCGGCCACTGCTCCAGCTGCTCCACCAGCGTCAATACCGGATAGATTCGTAGGTGCGTCAGGCTGGGCTTGACTTTATGGGCCGCCGCTTTCAACCCACTCAGCTCGCCGGTCAGCAGACTTTCCCGCAGGCTCGTCAGCACCAGGGTGCTGCTTTGGATAAACGTCCGAAGCATGAAGCTCACAAACTTGTCGTCGCCGTGGGCGGCTTCTTTCAGAATGTCGATCCGGTAAAGCCGGGCTTCGGGCTCGGGGGCCGGGGCCACGAGCAGCCAGTCGTGCACGAGCTTCAGCAGCTCGTCCTCGTGAAAAGGCTTGGCCAGATAATCGTTCATGCCCGCCGCCAGACATTTCTGATCATCGCCCCGAATAGCGTTGGCCGTCAGCGCGATGATGGGCGTGCGCAGGGCCAGCTCTTCCCGGAGCTGGGCGGTGGCTTCATACCCGTTCAGCACGGGCATCTGCACGTCCATCAGAATCAGATCAAATTCCTGGCTGCGCGCCAGGGCCACCGCAACGGCCCCGTTTTCGGCTTCCGTAACCTCCATGTGCGCATGCTGCAGAAACGACTTGGCCAGCATCCGGTTATACTCATTGTCCTCGACGAGCAGAATACGCTTCCCGCGCAGCTTTTCCCGCACCCGGTTCGAGCTGATGGGCAGCGTTTTCCGCGGCAGGTCGGTTTCCGCCCCAATGGGCAGCAGGAGCGAAAATGTGCTGATGGTGCCATGCTGCTGCTCACTCTCGATCCGCAGCTCGCCCCCCATCAGATTCACCAGACTGCGGGAGATGCTTAGTCCCAGCCCCGTACCACCGAACTTGCGGGAAACGGATGGGTCTTCCTGACTAAAATCCTGAAACAGGTTCTTGAGGTATTTCGGGTCGATGCCGACGCCGGTGTCGCTGACGCTGAATTCGATCAGCACCTGCTTCTTAAAAGTGGTCATCAGCTCGCAGGAAATCCAGATTTGCCCCTTTTCGGTAAACTTGATGGCGTTGCCGGCCAGGTTCAGCAGCACCTGAATCAGGCGGTGCGGGTCGCCGAGCAGCACGTCCGGAATGCCGGCGCCGATTTCCACGATCAGGCCCAGTCCTTTGTCTTCGGCTTTATACTGCAGGGTTTTCTCCACCTGCTCGCACACCTTGCGCAGGTTGAAACCGATTTGCTCCAGGGTCATTTTGCCGGCATTGATCTTCGTCAGATCCAGAATATCGTTGATGATAACGAGCAGGTTTTCGGCCGAGGAGGAAATGGCGTGCAGGTAGTTGCGCTGCGGCCCCGAGAGCGACGTTTTGGCCAGCAGTTGGCTCATGCCCAGAATAGCGTTCATGGGCGTGCGGATTTCGTGGCTCATGTTGGCCAGAAACCGCTCCTTGGCGGAGGCTGACTCCTCGGCGTAGCGCTTGGCCTGGCGCAGGTTCACTTCCAGCTGTTTCTGGTGCGTAATATCGAGCGTTACCCCGATTGTGCCGACGAGCTGCTTATCGTCGTCGTAGAGCGGGGCTCCGCTGACGAGCACCCACTTTATTTCGCCTCTTTTCGTTTTCAGCGATACTTCATAGGTGTCGGAGATACCCAGCGCCCGCAGCTTTCTTTTCTCTTCCAGCAACAGCCGGTCAGCTTCGTTGGGCATTATGCGGTCCAGGTTGCTGTGCAGCAACTCCTGCTGGGTATAGCCCGTAATTTCGCAGTAGCTGTCGTTCACGAATAACACCTCGCCTGCCAGATTCATCTCCAGCAGGCCCAGATTCAGGTTTTCCAGAATGCCGCGGTATTTTTCTTCCCGCCGCCGCAGGGCGTCTTCGGCCGTCTTACGCACGGTAATATCCTCGTACATCCACAGGTAGCCGATATAGCTGCCCTGGGCATAAATCGGCGTAGAGTCGCGCTCGATGGTTCGGCCATCCTTCAGCGCCAGCTCTTCGCCCCGGATAGTACGCTGCTGCTGCGGGGTTTCGATGGTACCGCGCAGAAAGCTTTCCTGATCATGGAAGTGCAGTTTGACCTGCTTGGCAAGCAGCAGGCGGTCCGTGCCCATCAATTCTTCGGGCGTGCTAGGCAGCTTAAACAGTTTGCAGAAAGCCTCGTTGACCAGAATAATTTTCCGGTTTTCATCTTCCATCAGTACGGCCCGCTGCAGGTTGGCAATGGTGCTGCTCAGGCGCAAGGTCGAGGCTTCCAGGGCCCGCTGCGTCCGGGTGATTTCCGTGACGTCGGTATGCGTTCCGGTTACCAGCAGGGGGTTGTGCTGCTCATCGCGCCGGGTAACCATGGCCCGCGATAAGATCCATTTGTCCTGCCCGTCCTGGTCAGTTACGCGGTAGGTAGTGGAGTACGTCGGCACGATTCCCCTCAGGTAAGCGAGTATCGCCTGCCGGGCCGCCACTTTATCATCGGGATGCACATTGTCGTACCAGGGTTCGGCATCCGCCTCAACCGACACCGGCTGGCCCTGGTACCCCAGCAGGAAGCGGTATTTCTCCGAGAGCAGCAGCTCGTGGGTCAGGCAGTTGTACTCCCAGGTATCGTTGCCCACGCTCTCCATGGCGGCCCGCCAGCGCTGCTCGGTTTCGCGCGCCGCTTCCAGGGCGACCATAGTAGCGGTAATATCCTGCAGAATGCCCCGGTAGAGCAGACCATGCTGGTCCTCGGCGGCAATAATGGCATCGCCCCGCCACCACCGCAACGGCTGGTCCGGCACCACTATCCGACCTTCAAAGTGCCAGGGAGTACGCATCCGGACGGAATCGGCAACTGTCTGCCGCCAGCGGGCTTTGTCTTCGGGGTGAATAAAGCGGGCGACCTGTCCGGCGTCGTCGCAGCTGATGCCAAACAACTCCTGCAGTTTGGGGCTGGAATAGGTGAACTGACTGGTCCCATCGAAGTTCTCCCGCCACTCATACATCACGCCCGGGGCGTTTTCGATCAGCGTCCGAAAGCGCTGCTCACTTTCGGCCAGCGTCAGCTGCGCTTTTTTCCAGTCCGTAATATCCTCCATCAACCCGGCGTACAGAGTTACCCGGCCCTCGTGGTCAAGCATGGGGTGGGCCTTCACCCGGATCCAGTTATCCTCGCTGTTCGGGCCCGGGTTTGGCACTTCGTACTGAAAAGGCTGGCTGTGGGCCAGACAGTCTTTCACGTAAGCCTGCGTCACCTCATCGTTCAGACACTTCCGAAAAAGGCTTTGGGCAGGCAGACCCATTACCTCGGGTAACTCATAACCACAGAGCTTAATTACCCCCTGATTGATCCAGGTGATACGGCCAGCCGCATCGGTCAGCAGTACCGCCGGGAAAATCTCCTGCACCAGAAACAGGAACTGCTCCAGGTTGACTTTTTCCGGCAGCGTAGGCATGCTCCCGGAGCCAGGCTGCTCCAACAGCGCTTTCAGCGCGTCTATCTCCGCTTGTTGCTGCTCTATTACGGCCTGCAGCCGAATGTTAGCAGATGCCAGGTGGGCCCCGTCAGAGTAGTTGTTTTCCATTATACGTCTCCGTCCTGGATCATTTTGTAGATGGTTGACCGGCCAATGGCCAGCTTTTGCGCTATCAGCGGCACATTGTTCTGGTACTTGCCCAGGTAGTGCCGGATAACGGCGCGGGTATGGTCGCGTAGCGTCTTTTCTTCCGCAAAAAAATCATTATTTCGGGAAGATATACCAAAGGTGATATCCGCCGGGTGAATTTCGTTCCCGTTGCTGAGCACGGCAGCCAGCTCAATGGCCGTTTTCAATTCGCGCACGTTGCCCGGGTAATCATACGCGATAAGCTTGTCCCTGGCGGCGGCAGTGAGCGTCAACGCCGGTTTGTGGTATTCGCGGCAGAACTCGGCCAGAAAGTACTCGGCCAGCAGCATAATGTCGAGGCTGTTTCGCTCCCGGAGCGGCGGCAGGCAGATCGGCAGCCCACTGATGCGGTAGTACAGATCTTCCCGGAACCTGCCTTTTCTGACCTCCTCCAGCAGGTTCATATGCGTCGCCGTCATCAGGCGCACATTGAGCTTGATTTTTTCACTCCCTCCCACGCGCTGCACTTCCCGCTCCTGCAGCACCCGCAGCAGCTTGGTTTGAATTGCGGCCGGTAGTTCCCCAATCTCATCGAGAAACAGCGTGCCCTGGTTGGCTTGCTCAAACTTGCCGATCTTCCGGCTGATGGCCCCCGTGAAAGCCCCCTTCTCGTGCCCGAAAAGCTCGCTTTCTACCAGCTCAGCGGGAATAGCCGCCATATTCAGGGCCACGAAAGGCCCTTTGTGCCGCTCCGAATTGCGGTGGATTCCCTTGGCCACCAATTCTTTGCCCGTACCGGTTTCACCGCTGATCGACACATTGACCGGCGTTTGAGCCGCCCGCTCCATCAGGGCAAACGTCTGCTGAATGGCCGGACTATTGCCTTTGAGCAAATTGGCAAAGTCGTACTTGTCGTGCAGCTGCTTTTCCAGACGCTTCACCTCCAGTTTCAGCAGGGAGTTCTCGCGGATTTTTTTAACGGCATTCCACAGCAGCTCCTTGGTGTATTCGTCTTTCGTTAGGTAGTCGGTTGCCCCCAGCTTGAGCAGCTCTACCGCGGTAGCTATTTTGTTCTGCGCGCTGATCACAATCACCGGCAGGCCCGGGTAGAGCTCGACCAGCTTTTTCAGCAACCGGTCACCACTGATGTCAGGCAGTGAAAAATCGATGGTAACCACATCGGGGCGCTCCTGTACCGTATCAAAAAACGCCTTGCCTGACCCGTAGAGCGTAACTATGTAATCGGGGTTGAGGGCGAGCTGGTACTGGAGCAATTGGCCATACCAGGGGTCATCTTCCACGATGCAGATATTGAATGCTACGTCCGGCTTGAGTTTCATTATAAAAAGAAAGTAGACTATTAGCTCAGGTCCGGCAGTGGCTGGCGGCCATCTCCCGCTCCGTATTTTCCCAGGCGCTGGGCTACCGCCGTTGGAAGCATTTGGCCGGGCTTTTTTTTAATGCCCTCTTCCGCAGGCGAACCTACCTTATATCACAGCAGGCCGATATTTTTAACCCCTACTGATGCCGGATTAGTTCAACCCGTTTGTTTTCCGGCCTTTCGGGCCTGGGGCGGATACTAACCGTAAGCCGGGCCGAAGCAAAAAAAGCCCCCGGATCGGCCGTAACCGAAGCTGGTGCGGCCCGGTTGCGCCGCTGGTCGAGGCGGGCACCCATTCCAGAATCTGGACCAGGAGTCCACGCCCTGGATTCAGCGCCAAGCCGTAGCCGGAATATAGCATTGACTATCAATTGATTACCTAAACAGCATATTTGGTCTCACTTTGGTACGGCACAGGTTGCGCGCCCGGCTAATCAGCTTGTAGCCGGCGTAGTAGCCTTCCTTTTTCTACCAGTAGCTATGTCTGTTTTTACCCTTGCTCATCTCGCCCGGCTCCACAATTCTTTGGCGGCGGCCCGGGCTGTAGGCTCCCGTTCGGGCAAGCTGGCCGTAGTAGCGGCTCTGGTCCTTTTCACCCGGGAGTCAGCCCTGGCCCAGGCTCCGGCCTGGCGCTGGGTGGCGCAGTCCAAAGAAAGTGGCGCAGCCGTTGTGCAGCAGGTAGTGGCCGACGCGGCCGGCAACGGCTACATTACCGGGCAGTTTTCCAAGCAGATCCACTTTGGCGCTTTGGCGCTGCAAAGCCTGGGCAGCAGCGACGTCTTTATTGCCAAGGTGGGCGCCGATGGCCGGTGGCTGTGGGCCCTGGCCGCCGGCGGGGCGGAGGCCGATAAGGCCGGCGGGCTGGTGGTAGACGGGGCAGGGACTGTAACGGTAGCCGGCTCTTTTACCGGTACGGCGCACTTTGGCAACTTCACCCAACAGAGTCAGGGCGGCCAGGATGGATTCGTAGCGGTGATTTCCGCATCCGGCGAATGGCGGACGGTGACAACGGCCGGCGGGAACGATCAGGACCAGATAACTGCCCTGACGCTGGATGCCCAGCAGAATGTATTTGTTGGCGGACGATTCCGCGGCCAGGCGACTTTCGGCCCCAGTACGCTCCGAAGTACCGCCGATGCCGATGCTTTCGTGGCCAAAATAGACGCTTACGGCCAGTGGCAGTGGGCCCGGCAGACGTATGGTACCGAACAGACCATCCTCACCAGCCTGAGCGTTGATGGCGAAGGCGAGCTATACGCGGCGGGCTACTTTGCCGGCAACACCCGGTTTGGTACCACCCGGCTGACCAGCGCCGGAACCCACGACGCCTTTGTAGCTAAAATGGGCAGTACCGGCACCTGGCAGTGGGCAACCTCCGGGGGCGGAACCAGTACCGATTACGTCAAAGGCCTGGCCGTAAGCGCGGAGGGCAATGTTTTTATAACCGGCTCCTTCAGCGGGCAGGCCACCTTTGGCCCTACCGCCCTGGCCAGCCAGGGAAGCGACGACGCGTACGTAGCGCAGCTTGATGCCCGGGGCAAATGGCAGTGGGTAGCCCCCATTGCGGGAAGCGCCCTGGAGGATGGAACGGCCATTTGTCTCGGGTCCGGGGGCAGCATTTTCGTAGCCGGTCGTTTCAGCCAGGGAGCTCGTTACGGAGCCACTACGCTAACCAGCCAAGGCCGCACCGATGCGTTTGTGGCACAGCTGAGTCAGACCGGCCAGTGGCTGGGGTTCCTGACGGCGGGTAGTACTGCCCCGGATGAATTGACTGCCATCGGAACCGGTCCCCACGGCGAAGTATATGTTGGCGGCATAGTCGGGGCCGCCACGCGCTTCGGGGCCTTACCGGCCGGCGCTACGGCACCGCAGGTGTTCATTGGTCGGGTGGCCTTTCCGGCCTACGTGGCCGCCGGCCACCAGTAGCTTTTGGCTACCGGCCGTTGCTACTTGACCAAAAGCGGTTGTGCCGGTTAGAACGGGAGGTTCACCCCGGAGCCTGAAACAGGGGCAGTTGGTGACCTGCCGATTTGAGGCCGTGACCCCAGGGCAAAAAACCAGGCCCGCCGCACAGGGCTTTTTGGGGGCGGCAGTAGGGCGCGTGGTGTCGGCGGCTACCTTTGCCGGATACTCCTTCCCGCATGGCTTCTCTCAACGGTACATTAGTTCATCCCGACTGCCGCCACTTTCGGGGCGATATTCCCTGCCGCCCCAACAAAGAGCACGGCTACCAGTGCGCCGGCTGCCCCGTATACGCGCCCGTGCAGCAGCGCATCCTCATCATCAAGCTCGGCGCCATTGGCGACGTTATCCGGACCACGCCGCTACTGCGACGCCTGCGCCAGGAATATCCCAACAGTAAAATCACCTGGCTCACGCTCACGCCCGCCATCCTGCCGGCCGACGCCATCGACGAAATTCTGAGGCTCGACCTGCCCAGCGTGCTGCAGCTGCAGGCCCGGGAGTTCGATCTGCTCTTCAATCTCGACAAGGACAAGGAAGCCTGCGCCCTGCACGACACCATCCGGGCCACCCAGAAATTTGGCTACACCCTGCACCCGAACGGCGTGGCCTGGCCCGGCAATGCGCTGGCTCACCACAAGTTCCTCACCGGCGTGTTCGATGAGCTGAGCCAGCAAAATCAGAAACCCTACGTGCAGGAAATCTTCGAGCTCTGCGGCTACGAGTTCCGCCACGAAGAATATGTGTTCGATACCCACGACGATAAAGGCTACCGCTGGGACGGGCTGCCGGTGGGCCAGCCCCGCATCGGCCTCAACACCGGCTGCGGCGACCGGTGGACGACCCGCCTGTGGTCGGATGAAAAGTGGATTGAGCTGATCGGCAAGCTCCGGCAGGCCGGCTACGCCCCCGTATTGCTGGGCGGTACGGCCGAGGAGGAGCGCAACCAGCGCCTGCACGCCGCCACCGGGGCCGCTTACCCGGGCACCTTCCCCCTGGAGCAGTTCATCAACCTGATGTACCAGATGGACGGCATCGTAACCCAGGTGACCATGGCCATGCACATCAGCATTGCCCTGCAAAAGCCCACGGTGCTGATGAACAACATCTTCAACCCGCACGAATTCGACCTGTACGGCCGCGGCCAGATCGTGCAGCCTGACCGGACCTGCGTCTGCTTCTACCGCGGCAGCTGTAAGCTGGGCACGAGCTGCATGGAGGAACTGCCGGCGCAGAAGGTATTTGCGGCGGTGCGCAAGAGCGTGGCGGTTTAACCAGAAGCAAACAGAACGTCATTCCGAGCGAAGTCGAGGAATCTCGCGTGCTGACGTTGCCAAAGCAAATGTCATGCTGAGCCCCGCGAAGCATCTCTACCGCTACCCCCGAAGCGGTAGAGATGCTTCGCGGGGCTCAGCATGACAATACCATTGCACGCGAGATTCCTCGGTCTCTGCTTCATGCGCAGAATGCTCGGAATGACGTTCTTTTCGGCTTCTATTACCCCTGCCCCACCGCCTTCAGCGCCCCCACCATCTCGCTCCACGAAAACTCCTTCTTCTTAGCCCATACCCCCGCCGTGAATTCGGCTTCGCGCTGGTGCTTATAGAAGTCTACCAGCGCGTCGGCAATGGCTTTAGGCGTGGGCTTCACTACGTAGCCGACTTCGCCGTCGGGAATCAGCTCGGCCAGGCCACCCACATCCGTGACCAGCATGGGCCGCTCTAAGTGGTAGGCAATCTGCGACACGCCGCTCTGGGTAGCGTTTTTGTAAGGCTGCACCACCAGGTCGGCGGCGCAGAAATAGTCCACCACCTTCTCGTTCGGGATGAAGTCGGTGGCGCGCACGAGGCGGCTTTCGAGGTTGTGCTTCTGAATCAGCACCTCGTAGGGGGCGGCATCTTCGTAATACTCGCCGGCAATGATGAGCTTGACGGGTAACGTCCGCAGCCGCTCGTCGGCAAAGGCTTCCAGCAGAATATCGAGACCCTTATACGCCCGGATAAAGCCGAAGAACAGCAGGTAACCGAACGCTGGATCAAGCCCCAGTGCCTGCCGGGCCGTTGCTTTCGGCTTCAACGGACCAAAATTATCGTAGAGCGGGTGGGGCTGGTAGCGGGCGGGCTGGTTGAAGCGCAGGCGGCGCAGATCGGCCAGTACCGCGCGGCTCATGGTCACGAACCCGTGACAGGCACTGAGAAAATAGCGGGTGAGGGGCCGGTCGCCGGGGCGCTTTTCGTGGGGAATCACGTTGTCGGTGATGGCCACCACGCGGGTGTGGTGGTTGCGCCGGATGCGTCGGGCAATGAAGCCCAGGGCGGGTCCCATAAACGGCAGCCAGAACCGAAAGATCACCAAGTCGGGCTTCTCCCGCCGCAGCCGCTCCCCCACTTTCCACCAGGTCAGCGGATTTACGGAGTTGATGCTGACTTCAATGTTCAGGTCAGCAGGACCGGGCTCGGTGCTGAACTGGGTCTGCCCCGGAAACAGGAAGCCGGGATACTGCAGGCTGAACGTCACCAGCCGGACTTCGTCGCCGGCCTCGCGGAAGGCCCGCGCCAGCCGTTCGTTGTACGTGGCCAGCCCGCCCCGCAGCGGATAGGCCGGCCCGATGATGACGACTTTCATAAGCAGATTAGATTAAAATAGAACGTCATGCTGAGCGCAGCGAAGCATCTCGCGTGCTGATGTTAGATTGGTAATCTAAGTCCCCCCTCCTCTTCGGAGAGGGGATTGGGGGTGAGGCGCAACGGCCGCAGGCGAGATTCCTCGGCTTCGCTCGGAATAACGTTCAATTACCTCAATCCAGGTTCAGCTTGTCCCGGATCAGGTACTGATTCTTGCGGGGGCCGCTGAGCTGGATCATCTCGGCCAGGAAACCGGCCAGGAACAGCTGAATGCCAACAATGACGGCAACCAGAGCCAGAAAAAACAAGGGCTGGTCCGTTACGCTGCGCGCGCGCAGGTTGTGAAAAGCCAGGTAGGCCTTTTCTCCTACCAGCCACAGCGTAATCAGCATGCCGAGCAGGAAAGATACCGTGCCCATGGTGCCGAAGAAGTGCATGGGCCGCCGCCGGAACCGGCTCACGAAGGTGATGCTGAGCAGGTCCAGAAAGCCGTAGACGAAGCGCTCCAGCCCGAACTTGGTTACGCCGTACTTGCGCTCCTGATGCTGCACGGCCTTTTCGCCAATGCGCCCGAAGCCGTTCCACTTGGCAATGACCGGAATGTAGCGGTGCATCTCACCGTATACCTCAATGCCCTTCACCACGCGCTGGTCGTAGGCCTTCAGGCCGCAGTTGAAATCGTGGAGCTGAATACCCGAAATCCAGCGCGTGACGCCGTTGAATAGCTTGGTAGGCAGCGTTTTACTAAGCGGGTCGAAGCGTTTTTTCTTCCAGCCGCTCACCAGGTCGTAGCGTTCCTGCACGATCATGCGGTAGAGCTCCGGCAGTTCCTCCGGCGAGTCCTGCAGGTCGGCGTCCATGGTGCACACCACCCGGCCGTTTGCCTCCTTGAAGGCCGTATTCAGCGCCGCCGACTTGCCGTAGTTCCGGTTGAAGCGGATACCGCGCAGGTGGGTATCGGCCTGAGCCAGCGCCTCGATGACGTCCCAGGAAGCATCCGTCGAACCGTCGTCGACCAGGATGACTTCGTACGTCAGCCCGTGCTGGCTCAGCACGCGGTTGATCCAGCGCGTGAGCTCCGGCAGGGATTCCGCTTCGTTAAGCAAGGGAATCACGATGGACAGCTCAACGGGAAAGTGTGGCGGCAAACGCTTACTCAAACTCGGGGCGGTTACGTTTGGTGATGGCCGCAATAATCAGGGACAGCAGAAACCCGATTATAACGGCGCTGACGATGGCGATAACGACCCCCAACGGGCCGGTGCTGAATTTCTGCGACATGGCAACTGCCTGGTCAACCTGGGCATCATCCATCCCCTGCTCTTCGAGTTTGGCCCGGGCGGCATCCATGCCCCGCTGGGCGGCCGACGGATCGATGAGCTCCAGGTAAGCGTAACGGAAGATAGCCCCCATAGTACCGGAGATGAGGGATATCAGGGTACCAATACCCAGCCCCTGGCCATAGGACATGAAGCCGCCATTGTTGGCTTTAAAGAAATTATGCGCCAGCACGACCCCGCCAATCCAGATGATGAAGCCCAGCAGGCTCAGCGGCACGTTGCTTTCCTGACCCGTGGCCAGCAGGATAAAGGAGAAAATAACGGAGGCCAGGCCCGTCAGAACGCCGTAGCGCACGGAAACAGAAACCGGGGTAACAATAGTAGCAGTGTTTTCCATGGTAGTGGAGGTAGTGGTGGTAGATGGAAAGGAAAAGATGTGGTGTTACTTCCGGAAAAATATTCCCCCTGGCACGCTCAGCAGCAGCCCGACCAGCAGCTTTTTAATAAAGTCGTCGGTTGCCAGGCTCTGCTCATCAATCTGCTGCAAGCCCTGAATTGTGCGCTTATACTGTTCCTGACCACCTTTCTGGCGCAGATACAGGGCCTTGGTTCCTTCGGCTATCTTGATCATTTCCGTCCGGCTGCGCTCCAGCTGCGCCGGCCCGGCGGCTCGCGCCAGTCCGTACACGCTGGCGGCAGAAACCATGGCGGTCAATAGCGTTATCAGCATCCCGACGCCGATTGACCGTTTCAGGCCGGGGCCGTCAGGCTGGAAGTACTTGCGCTGGCTCCACTGCCCGACCAGTACGGCCAGCGGCAGAAGCACCATCGCCATTACTTTCTTGGGCCCGAAAGGGTCGCTATGAGTCAGATAGAGGGCTACTACCCAGAGCCCACTGAGTACTCCGGCTCCCACCCCAAAGCGCAGGGCGGTATGCAATACCGGTTTATCGGGCGAAACAGAAGAATCCACGCGTGTTTTCAGAGTAAGGCGGCAAGATAGAAGAGTTTGGGCAAACTACTCCCTGGCAGGCTTACGCCGCCACGGCCACCGGCGCTGCTTTCCGTAGCCGGCCCAGAAAGCGCAGCAGCAGCACTTCCGCCAGCAGACTGCCCAGCGCGAGCCACAGGCAGTAGCGCCAGAGCGGAGTCCCTACGCGCTCCGCTTTGTACTGCGCCGCCACCGACTGCGCGGCAGTAGCCTCGTACACCTGCACCTTCGGCCGGTTGGGGCCAATCAGCTGCCGCAGCTCGGCGGCGGAATAGGTGGCCAGGCTTGATTCGCGCTTATCAAAGTTGAAAGCCAGCGTAGTCACGGGCTGGCCGTTGCGGGTCAGGGTGTAAAATCCCGACTCGCGCATCCCCGGCGGAACCTCAAAGCGCAGTTCCCCGGCCTGCATGCGCTGGCTGGGAATAAACGTGAGGCTGTCCTTCACCAGCTTCAGTACCGACTCTTTCCCGTTACCCCCAACCGCCTCCGTTCCCCCCAGCGTAACGGTTCCCTGATTGAGCCGGTAAGCCAGCCGCTGGTCGGTACGGTAGCTTTGCATGGCCAGCCGATACATAACCGGCACAAACAGCGCATGATTGGTAAAATCAGCATAGCCCCCGCCAAAGGGGGCGGCAAACAAGTAGACCATGCCCCGTCCACTGGCAAAGCCCGCCAAGTAGCCGTCGCCATCCCGCATCCGCAGCACATCAGTACCCGACCGGGACCAGCGCAGTACCGGTGCAGCTTTCGGCATCACGGCCTGCCGGCTTTGGCCGGCGAATACGTCCCGGAAAAATGGATTCTGCGGGCTGGGCTGAGCCACTTCCTGCAGGATGGGGGCACCGGCTGGTATTGCGGCCCACTGCACCGTACCGATACCCAAATCCCGGAATAGCTGGTTATACGAAGCCCGGCCCGCCGCCCCGGCCGGGGGCACAATCACCACCGTACCGCCTTGCTGAACCGCCTGCCGCAACGCTTCCCGCAGGCCCGCCTCAACCTGCGGTACCTCCTGTACTACAGTCAGGTTAGCTGCCGCCAGCTGCCGGTAGTCCGGATTCTGCGGGCGGCTGCCCTGGTAGGCAAACAGGGGCTCGTTGCCGTACAAACGCCGCGTATTGACCTCTTCCGGACTCCCAATATCAACTATCCGGATCTTAGGCGCCGGCTGCAGCGTGAAGTAGTAGGTATTATCGAAGGTGACGGGAAAATCCTCGACCTCCACCCGGCACTGTTGCAGGTCAGCGCCTTCCAGCCGTACCCGCACTGTTGAAATGGCGGTGCGCTGCGCTTCCACTGCCGTCTGGTAAGCCGCTACCTGGCGCGCACCCACGAACAGCTTCACCTGACAATTCGGCGCAACCATGCTGCCGCCGTTGCGCAACCGGACGCGCAGGGAAATATCGGTTCCTGCCCGCACGAAGGCATCGTCCAGCAGCACACTATCCACAAACACATTGGGAGTAGCCTTACCCGCCAGCGGAACCAGAAATACCTGCTGCCCGGAATCAGCCGCTAGCAGTTTAGGGGTGAAGCTGTTTTTTTGAAAGTCCGAGAAAATAAATACCTGCTGTGTTTTGCCACTGCGGGTTTTCAGCCGTTGCAAGGGCCCCTGAACCGCCGGGGCCGTTCCGGCAATAGCCAGCTGGTCGAGAGTCGTTTGAAAAGCCGCGGCGGACAACTGTCCGTTGCCTTCCGGCAGCACGTACCGGGTGGCCGCTGAATAGGCAGCCGGCAAGTCCCGCGCTTCACTGATGGCCCGCTCAAACAGCGGTTGATCGGTGTTACTCAACACCTGCATGCTGGGCGTTGCGTCAACTACCACCGCTACTACAGTGGCCGCTACGCCCTCACTCTTCCGTGCCGGTATAAAGGGCTGGCAGAACAGCAGCACCAGAAACACGAGGAAGCAGACGCGGGCCAGCAGCACCAACAGATGCTTCACCTTGCGCTGCCGCGCCGTTATCAGCTTGATTTCACGAATAAACCCAACATTGGTAAACAGGAGCCGCTGTGGCCTTCTAAGTTCGAACAGATGGATGGCAATGGGAATGGCAACAGCCAGTAACCCCCACAAAAACCACGGATAAGTAAGCGTCATTCTTGGTCAGTAAGTCCGTGAAGATAGAGACAAAACCTCCTCTGTAACGCTGCACATCCTGTTTCATTCTTTGTCAGCGTACCTAACAATATCCGGAGAGGATCCAGGATCTGAATAAAGGGTCCATTACGGGTGCCTAGACTGGCCTAGGTGTAAACACAAAACTGCCCTTTCGCACCGCATTGGGCGCAAAAGGGCAGCGTGTAGTAAGGTTGGCGGCGACCGACTCTCCCG
>NZ_BAABDJ010000028.1:0-2864 GCF_039539565.1 Hymenobacter fastidiosus
ACCGAATTTACGAACTAAGCCAGGGCCGCCTGGTTGCTCAGCACCAGTACGCCGAGTTGGTACAAAGCTTCATCTGAGTTGTGATTTCGTCACTAATCAACTAAACCGTACCTGACCCCTCCGGAAAAGTGCGTTTTATATGGCAAAGCATGCGTGAGCTGTCTTTGTTGCGGAGGCTTTAGATAAACGCACTGTAGCTTGATGTCTCTTTTTTGACTTGACTTTTTCTGCAATAAAATGCATATTCCAAATTCATTAATATCGGCTAGTGACCGAAAATTGAAGGTGTTGGTTATTCCTTCATGGTACCCTACTATTTCCAAGCCTTTACTAGGCACCTTTATGGAGGAGCAGACGCTACTAATGGAGCAAAGTTGCGAAGTACGGGTGCTGGTAGGAGCAGTAGAACACATTGGACGGCGTAAGTTCTTGCGAGCAGCGGGAGGGTACCTCCAGCCATTGCATTTTAAATTAGCTCCAGATGCTATAAAGCCTCCTTCTCAAGGAATTCATTTCATCTATCCGGTAATGCATGGAATCCGCGAAAATAAAAATACAGAATGGCGTGAAGACGCGTTTAACCGGGCATATGATGAATTAACTAATGACGGATGGAGGCCAGATATTATTCATGCACACTGTACCATAATGGGGGGCATAGCTGCGCATACTTTGAGCAGAAGACTGAAAGTGCCATACGTAATTACGGAAAATTTGCTCTTTCTTTTATTTCATGAGTCTCATGAAATTCAGAAACAAGCGCTGAAGGCAGTGAAAGAAGTAAATGCATTTTTAGCAGTTAGTACAGATAAATTGAGGCAGGTGCTCTTGCATCATGTTGATTGTAATTCGTATATAGTAGGCAATATGGTCGACGATACCACGTTTTATCTGCCATCTTCTAAGACGGTTAAGCCATGCTTTTCTTTGCTGACAGTAGCAGGTGCCTCTTTTCAAAAAGACTTAATTACTTTGTTCAAAGCTATTAAGGCTGTCGTGGATCAAGGCCATGTCAACATTATGCTCAGGTTAGTTGGCCTGGGGACATATGGTGGTGAAGGAAATGCTTTTCGTCAAGCAATTATCGATATAGGTATAAGTGATTATGTAAAGATTGAGGATTCTGTTCCTCGTGATCAAATGATTGATTTATACCATGAGGCCGATGCGCTGATTATGAGCAGTATATCTGAGGGATTGTCTATTTCGATTTTAGAAGCTATGGCTTGTGGTCTTCCCGTAATCAGTACCATACATGGTGGATCTGAGGATGTTATTACTCCGGAAAATGGAATTTTGACAAAAATACGCGACTATCAAGCGCTAGCAGATGCTGTTATTGACGTGAAGACAGGCGTGAAAAAATATGATCCAAAAAGAATAAGGGAAATTGTGGTGAATAATTATGGTAAACGGGTTTTCCATGATAGAATTTTAGGTATTTATAAAGAAGTAATTGCTAGTAGCAATTAGACATGTTCCTATAGCGGATTCGTGAACGGTTCGTCCAGTCATCAGGCGACTTGGGTGTGGTAGCCGCAGTGGTCAAACCAGTTTTTGGCGTCCTGGCTGGTAATCCAGTCGATGGCCTCGTACAAGGCGTTTTTCAGGGCGTCATAGGACCGGGCAGCACCGGTGCGCAGCTTGCTTTTGAGCTTGCTCCAGGCCTGCTCAATGGGGGAGAAGTCGGGCGAGTAAGGCGGCAGAAACACGACTTCCACGCCGCGCTTGGCCAGCCACTGGCGTAAGCCGGTCAGGTGATGCACGGGCAGGTTGTCGAGCACCAGTACATCCCCGCGGCGCAGCGTCGGGGCCAGGCAGTAGGCCACATAGAAGGCAAAGCTATGCTGGGTCAGCGCCCGGTCCAGCAGTTGCCCGGCCCCGAGCCCGCGCACGGAAAGCGCCCCGATCAAGGTGAGTGACCGGCCCCGGCGTAGCGGCACAGCCCCGCCCACGCGGGCCCCGCCAACAGCCCGGGCATGGGTACGGGCGTAGTCCAGGCGCAAGCCCGTTTCGTTCAGGAAGTGAAACCGGGCCACGTCGGGGCGGGTACAGACGTGTTCGACGTGTTGCTGGCGCGCCTCACCGACCCGCTTCAGGTCGCGTTCCGCGGCGTGGTGGCTTTTTTTTTACGCCGCAGCCGGTGCGCGTCCAGCACCTGCCAGATACAGGTCTGGCCCACGGGCCGCCCGCCCTGGGCCTGCCAGGCGGCGCCCAACTCGGCCAGCGTCGCATCGGCGTGCTGGCCGACGTAGGCCACCAGCCAGGCCTGCGCGTCGGCGTCGAGGTAGCGGGCCCGCCCGCCCCGGGCGGGCTTGGGGGCCAGCGAGCCGGTGGTCGCCTGCCGGCGCACCAAGTCTTTGACGAACGAGCGGCTCACGCCAAAGCGGTGCGCCACCTCCGTCTTACAGGCGCCCGGCGCGTGGCAGGCGATGGCCACGCGGGTGCGTAAATCAAGCGAGTACGGTTTCATCCACTGGTCTACGGCTTCCGGTAAAATATGGCCGAATCGTTCGCGGATCCGCTATAAGTTAACCCGCGAAGCGGCGCCGTACCTTTGGGCATGGATTATCTGGCCCTACGCGAGCGGCCGCGATAGTTTCTGGCTCTAACCAGTCTGTTCCCGGCCGAATTTGACGACTTGCTCACCGCCTTCGCCCCGGCCTGGGAGCGCTACCATACCCTGGACGGGGCCAAGCGGCGGTTGCCGGCCCACGCCGAGCGGGCCAACGCTACGCTGGCAGGCAGCGGCACGAAGCTCTTTTGGTTGTCTGACAATTTTAATGGAGCGGCTTATTTATACTCATCGCGAAGAGCAAAGCGAATCTATGCTTAAGATTGTGCTATGAAGGTGATGCTTCCCG
>NZ_BAABDJ010000029.1:0-42732 GCF_039539565.1 Hymenobacter fastidiosus
ATTTGCCGCGCCGACGCACCACCAGTAACGACTCCAACTGCTGCCAGTCGTGCGTCGATAAATCCGAACTATACCGTTTCTGAACGGCTGAAATGGAGGCTGCTTGCATCCAACAAAACTAACTCAAACAGCTTCTAAGCGTTTGTCATCCTGAGCGCAGCGAAGGACCTGAGCGCACCTGGTAGTTCATCGAGCGGGTACCGTTCAGCCGGGATAAGGTCCTTCGCTCTGCTCAGGATGACAGACTGCTTGACTTTCTAAACAGCTTCACTAACACGGAGCGTATGCGGACGGGGCATAATGCCGGAGCAGTCCTGACTGACCCGCTAGCCAAAGATAAAGCCGGTCCTGTAGCAGAGCCGGCTTTATCTGATCAGCCCTTCAGGGGCATATGGGAGAGTCAGTCGATATTGAACTTGTAGCCGACGCCCTTGATGGTCTGGATGTGGTGGTCGCCGACTTTCTCCCGCACTTTGCGCACGTGAACATCTACGGTGCGGGCCAGCACGAATACATCATTGCCCCAGATGTTCTGCAGCAGCTCGTCGCGGCCAAATACCTTGTGGGGCGATGCGGCCAGGAAAGCCAGCAGCTCAAATTCCTTCTTGGGTAAGGAAATCTTCCGGCCGTCCTGATACACGGCAAACCCGGTGCGGTCGATGGTCAGGCCGTTGATTTCGATGGTTTCCGAAATTGCCTGCGGATCCTTGTCGCGGCGCACGAAGGCGGCCAGGCGGCTGAGCAGGGCGCGGGGCTTGATGGGCTTGGCAATGAAGTCGTCGGCCCCGGCTTCAAAGGCGGCTACTTCCGAGAACTCCTCGGCCCGGGCCGTGAGGAAGATGATGTAGGTATCCTTGAACTTGGGCAGCTCCCGCAGCTGGCGGCAGGTATCGATGCCGTCGAGGTGAGGCATCATCACGTCGAGCAGGACGATGTCGGGCGCGAAGCCGGGCGCAATTTCCAGGGCTTTGCGGCCATCGGGGGCGCTGGCTACTTCGTAGCCCTCTTTGCGCAGATTGTACTCCAGCAGTTCCACGATGTCCGGATCGTCATCAACGACCAGGATCTTGTAGGGGTGAGAAGTGGCGTTTGGATGCACGGGGCAAGGGATTTGGGGGTAAAAGAAAATGCGCGAGGACAAAAATACCGCTTGCCGCACGGCCGGGCGTGTTACCATTGTGTTAATCGCTGATTTTCGCTGACCGGGCGCTGCTGCCGCTGCTGGTTGCTGGCGCGGTTTGGGGCTCAATTTCTTGGCGGGTAATTCCGTCAGCGGCATAAAGTGTAGCTTCTTTGGCTATTCGGTAAAACCGCTGAATGACTTCCGAATCAGCGCCATCAACGGCTAATCAGCGACAATCAGCGATAAAAAAAAGCGACCCGGGTAGAGTCGCTTTCAAGGAAAATCAGTTCTGAGCTACCAGATTCAACCGGCTTTTAAGCCCTTGGTATTTGTACATGTCCACCTTCACGGCTCCCACGAACAGCTCGGCCTGAATAAGAACCGGAATTTTGTTGCGGTCATCGGAAAGGTAAACCGATAACGCGTTTTCCCCGCGAAAAAGCCGGTTGCTCGGCATTTTCGGGACCAGCTTGATAGCGCGGATGTTGCCGGCTTTGGTTTCCACGATTTCGCGGCCTTTGTAAATCACGTCCATCGTGAACACCTGGTTGTCGAAGAAACCCTGAACGCGGATGACGTCACCGACGCGGCGGTTGTCGTAGTTCAGCGTCCGCAGGAAATAGAAGCCGCTGACCATATCCTGCACGTTGTCGGGCACTTTGAAGGTTTCCTGGCGTACGTTGTCCCTGGTTTTCTTGCGGGTTTCCACCTGCGCTGTATGCTTCGCGTGGTCAAAGTCGATGGTTTCCTTCTTGCGGTAGTTGTTCTCCTCGATATTGCGGAAAAACTTCTGGGGCAGAATGCTGGTCGTGTCGATGTAAGTGCGCCAAGTGTCGCGCACCCGCATGAAAAAGTCGAACGAGCCGGTGGTTTTGCCCGTCACGGTAGCCTTGTAGCAGGGCCGCTCGTTCACCCGGTGAATATCGTTGGCCACCTCAATGGTAGCCTCGGCGGCGTTGATGAGGCCGTAGTGGACTTTATACTGGAGTACCTCACCCCGGGCAAAGCTGGAGTTGGACACGGTGCGCCCGGCATCATTCGGCCCGAAGGCAAACAGGGCCGCTAAAGGCAGCAGAACGAGAGAAGACAGGAGCCAGCGGCGCTTCATGAGAACAAACAAAAAAGGGTCTGGCCGATGCTCATTCAAACAGGGTGCCAGCAAAGATATCGCGAAGCCTGCACAATAGCACCGTGCCGGCCTCAAAGGAACGAGGAAGCTGCCCCAAGGTTCAGCAAGGGCCTTTTACCTGATCTGACAAAGCACTAAAAAAGCCTCCCCGGTTTCCCGGAAAGGCTTTCCAAAGCGAAAGATGAATATTAGTCGTCGTCTTCGTCGGTCGACTCCTCCGTTGGGACGGCAGCCAGAACCGCTTCGGGCTCCCCTTTCACCATGTCGCGGATTTGCTTCTCGATTTTGTCGGCCAGCTCGTGGTTGTCGAGCAGGATGGTTTTCACCCCTTCGCGACCCTGGCCGAGGCGGTTGCCGTCGTAGGAGAACCAGGAGCCCGACTTGGCAATGATGCCCATATCGACGCCCAGATCCAGGATTTCGCCTACTTTGCTGATGCCTTCGCCGTAGATGATGTCAAACTCGACCACCTTGAAGGGCGGTGCCAGCTTGTTCTTCACCACCTTCACCTTGGTGCGGTTACCAGTCACATTGTCCTTGTCTTCCTTGATCTGGCCGATGCGGCGGATATCGAGGCGGACCGAGGCGTAGAATTTCAGGGCGTTACCACCAGTAGTGGTTTCAGGGTTGCCGAACATCACGCCGATCTTCTCGCGCAGCTGGTTAATGAAAATGCAGCAGCAGCCGGTCTTGTTAATGGTGCCGGTCAGCTTGCGCAGGGCCTGGCTCATCAAACGGGCCTGCAGACCCATTTTCGAATCGCCCATGTCGCCTTCCAGCTCGCCTTTCGGCACCAGGGCGGCTACGGAGTCGATGACGATAATGTCGATGGCGCCCGACGAAATCAGGTGGTCCGCTATTTCCAGGGCCTGCTCGCCGTTGTCGGGCTGAGCGATGAGCAGATTGGTGGTATCGATGCCCAGCTTTTCGGCGTAGGCGCGGTCGAAGGCGTGCTCGGCATCGATGAAGGCCGCGATGCCGCCTTTTTTCTGCGCCTCGGCAATGCAATGCAGGGTAAGCGTGGTTTTACCGCTCGATTCCGGACCGTAGATTTCGACCACCCGGCCGCGGGGCAGTCCGCCGATACCGAGGGCAATATCCAGGCCCAGCGACCCGGTGCTGATGGTCGCGATGTCGACCACCTTGTTGTCGCTCAGTTTCATGACGGTGCCTTTGCCATAAGCTTTGTCAAGCTT
The DNA here is from genome assembly GCF_039539565.1 of Hymenobacter fastidiosus. Taxonomy (NCBI): domain Bacteria; kingdom Pseudomonadati; phylum Bacteroidota; class Cytophagia; order Cytophagales; family Hymenobacteraceae; genus Hymenobacter; species Hymenobacter fastidiosus. The sequence goes on from NZ_BAABDJ010000029.1 coordinate 3,449, forward strand.
ATCCATCGTGAGCTGCAGGGCTTTCAGCTTTTCAGCCTGCGGGTTTGCGGGAGTTTTCTCGGCTTTGTCTGTGGTAGCAGCCATTAGAAGAGGGTTGGGGATAAATGCTTAGGTTTGGTGAATGTAGGCGTTTTTAGCCGCCTAACCAATGCGGGAAAGCCCTTTTACGCCGGGCGTACAAGGCTGTTTTCGGTCGGCAATGGGTAACGCGCCGGAGCTATATTTTGTGCCCGCAATGCTAAAAAAATTTGCTGAATTTCAGACTATGGACGAATGCTAAATTTTTTGTCAAAGCCCGCGGTTCGCTACTGCCTGAAACTGGTATTGTTAGCGTGGGGAAGCACTATCAGTCCCGCCTGGGCGCAGCTCGATAATTCGGCTTTCGTTCACCCGCTTCCCGTGGGCCCGCAGTACGAGCGGCAGCTGCGGCTCGACGTGCAGGCTTTTCTTTTCAACAAGGACAACGAGTATTTCAACAAGATTGAGGAAGGGCGTACATATTTCGGGGCCCAGCTGGCGCCGCGGCTGGTATACTTCCCCACGGCCAACCTGCGGGTGGAGGCCGGCGTGTTTTTATGGAAAAACTATGGCACGGCCCGCTTCCGGGAAATCCAGCCGCTGCTCACCATCAAATACCAGAATGGCCCGCACAGCATCCTGTTCGGTAATATCGAGGGCAATCTGCACCACGGCTACATCGAGCCGATGTTCGACTTCGAACGGGTGATGACCAACCGACTGGAAGAGGGCGTGCAGTATAAGCTGCAGAAAAAGCGCCTGAGCCTGGATGCCTGGGTCGACTGGCAGCGGCAGCAATACCCGTTCAGCAACTTTCAGGAGGAAGTGGCCGGCGGCCTCGCCACCGAGGCCACGGTAGCCGGCGACTCTGCCGGCTGGTGGCTGCGGGTGCCGTTTCAGTTCACCGGCACCCACCGCGGCGGCCAGATTGATACGGTCGACGCGCCGCTGCAAACGCTGTTCAACCTGGCCAGCGGCCTGCGGGTGCGCAAGCCGCTGGCGTCGCGCTTTTTTCACGCCGTGCATTTCGACGGCTACGTCACGTATTTCGACGACTACTCCTTCACCGACGTGCTGGCGTTCCGCCGGGGCACGGGGCTGTATCTGAATGCGGGGGTGGATACGCGCCTCTCGAACCTACAGGTGGCGTATTGGCGCGGCAACGGCTATATCTCCCCGCTGGGCGGACCGCTCTACCGCTCCATTTCCAATACCGTCAACAACCCGCAGTACGTGGATAAAAACCGGCAGCTACTCATTGCCCGCTTCCTGAAGGACTACCGCCTGCCCGGCAACCTGATTATGACCACCCGCTTCGAGCCGCTCTACGACCTCAATAATGGGCTGTTCGACTTTTCCTTCGCCCTGTATTTCAACTTCAACCAGAGCTTTTTGCTGACCACCATCCGCCGGGGCGTAGAGTAGGGCTTAGTAAGCAGGTTGGTCAGGCCGGGCGGTCCAGCTGATAGCAGAGAATATCGGCGGCGCCGCGCAGGAGCCACCGCCGGCGGTCAGGGACGGAGCGGAACCCTACCGCTGCCGCCACTGCTATGCTGCGCGGATTGTTGGGCCGGCACCGGATGGTGAGCTGCCGGGCCTGTAGCGGTGCGGTGAAGCCAAACGCGGCGGCGGCCGTCAGCGCCTCGCGGGCATAGCCCTGGCCTTCGGCTTCGGCGGCGAGATAATACCCGATTTCCGCACTCACGGGCCGGCTCCAGGCTGGGCGCAGGCTGATGTCGCCCAGGTAGAGGCTGGTGTCGCGGTGCCAGATGCCGAGTACGTAGAGGCGGCCGGTGCGCCAGTCCTGCTGAAAGGCAGCCAGTACGCGCCGGGCATCGGCTGGAGTCTGGACGGCCGCTACCCGGGCCGGAAAGGTTGGGGACAGGCGCGGCCGGTTCTGCGCCAGCAGGGTGAAAAAAGGCGCTTCATCCGTTAACTCGTACGGTCGTAGCAGCAGGCGGGCCGTGAGAATCGGGGTCAGCGGCGGAGCAACAGAGGGAGCACGACTCATAAGGCTAGGGGGCACGCTCAATCTACGCGCAAACCCGCCGCCAAGATAACCGGGCCGAACCGGCTTCTTACAAAAAACGCCGCCCGGTTGCGGGCGGCGTTTAGCTCTACTTCCTGAAGCAGGCTTACTTGTTTACCACCAGCGCCGTAAAGTGGGGGTGCTGATACTGCATGGGGCTGCCCAGGGCTTGCTGGGTGCGCATCACGTTCACCTGCCGGGCGGTTTCGTTGAAGAACTCCAGCCGGCGAATCAGCATCTCCTTGGTCAGGACGCGTCCTTCGGGGGTACTCATTGCGGCCCGCTTGTCGTCCAGAATCTGACGGATAATGGCTTCGGTGGCCGAGGCGTGCGGCAGGTACTGCTGACTGAACTCGCCCAGCCGGGCCAGCCCCTCGGTGGTGAGGTGATAATTCCCGCCGCCTTGGTTCAGTACTTCGCAAAGCACGTAGATTTCCAGGGGCAGCGACGTTGCGAGGGCCGTAGTGCGCAAGTCCAGCCCGGCGTCCAGGGCGTCGAGAATGATGGCGACGTTGCGCTCAAATTGCTGATAGTAGGACGGGACTTCCATTTCGTTGGGGTCTTGGGGGCTTGGGGGCTTGGGGACTCAGGGGCTTGGGTTTCTCTTCCGACGGTGCAGAATAGCTGCATTCAGATGGACCAAAAGCCGGTCAGAACCATAACCAGGTTCCTCAGACCCCAAGTCCCCGGGACCCTACAGTAGTTCTTTGATGATCTGCTCGACGCTGATGCCCTCAGCTTCGGCTTTGAAGTTGCGGACCAGCCGGTGCCGTAGAATGGGCAGGGCCACGGCCTTCACGTCTTCGATATCGGGGGAGTATTTGCCATTCAGCAGGGCGTTGCACTTGGCTCCCACAATGAGGTGCTGCGATGCCCGCGGCCCCGCGCCCCACTCCAGCAGCTGGGTGGCGCGGCCGGCGGCGCGGTCAGTATTGGGGCGGGTTTTGTGCACCAGGCTCACGGCGTATTCTACCACGTTGTCGGCCACCGGCACGCGACGGACCAGATGCTGATACGCCAGAATATCGTCGGCGTGCAGAATCTTGCCCACGGTCGGTTTGGTATCCGAGGTGGTGTTTTTCACGATTTGCAGCTCCGCTTCGTAGCTCGGATAATCGAGCTGAATGTTGAACATGAAGCGGTCCAGCTGGGCTTCGGGCAGCGGGTAAGTGCCCTCCTGCTCAATCGGGTTCTGGGTGGCCAGCACGAAGAACGGGCGTTCCAGCGGGTAGCGCTGCCCGGCTACCGTCACCGAATACTCCTGCATGCTTTCCAGCAGCGCCGCCTGCGTTTTGGGCGGGGTCCGGTTGATTTCGTCGGCCAGCACGATGTTAGCAAACACGGGACCCTTCACAAACTGGAAGTCGCGCTGCTGGGTCAGGGTCTCGGAGCCCACGATGTCCGACGGCATCAGGTCCGGGGTGAACTGAATGCGGTTGAACGACAGGTCGAGCGAGTCGGCAATGGTCTGAATGAGCAGCGTCTTGGCCAGGCCGGGCACCCCGACCAGCAGGCAGTGGCCCTGCGAAAACACGGCCGTCAGCACGAGGCGCACCACGTCGTCCTGCCCGATGATTACTTTGCCGATTTCCTTGCGCAACGTTTGGTAAGAAGCTGCCAGCGCATCGGCGGCTTCTTTATCGGAAGAGAATGTGCGCATTAAGTCGTTGTTGGTTTTTGGGTGTTCGTTTTTTGGCTTTTGATAATTTTAGTGGGCTGAAAACCAAAAACGAACAACCAAAAACGAAGAAATTAATTAACCGCGTCCAGCAGCTTACAGTCGAGATAGCGCGGGTCGACTTCGATATAGACGCTGCTGCGGTTCTGGAGAAACCACTCATCCAGGGCCTTGTTTTTCTTTTCGTTCAGGGCCGCCCCGGCTATTTTCTGGTAGTCGTCCTTCAGGTTGGCCTGGTGCGGGGGCGTGTTCGATTTCAGCCAGATAATGCGCATCGCATCCTTGCCGTCGTCGGTGCGATAGGGTAGGGGCGGCGTGATGCGGCCTACTTTCATCGTATCGATGGTGAAGAAGATGGCCGGGTCGAGCTTGTCGAGGGGCAGGTAAGTGCTGCCGTCCTGGCGGTTGGCAATCAGGCCGCCGTTGCCGCTGGTCAGCTTATCGTCGGACTGGTCTTTGGCGGCTTTGGCGAAGGTAAGGCTGTCGGCCAGAATACGGGTGCGCAGCTTGGCCAGCTGCAGGGCGGCCTCGCTCACGTCGTTGTTGCCGGTAGCGGGTTTGAGCAGAATGTGCCGGGTGCTGTACGAGTCGCCCTTGCGCTCAATCAACTGAATCAGGTGAAAGCCGAACTGCGACTCGACCACCGGCGACATCTGCCCGGGCTCCAGTTTCAACGCCGCCGCCTCATACTGCGGCACCAGCTCCTTGCGCTTAAAGAACCCCAGGTAGCCTCCTTCTACGGCCGAGCCCGGGTCTTCGGAGTACTGCTTGGCCAGGGTGGCAAAATCCTCCCCACCCAAAATGCGGGCCCGGATATCGTTGAGCTTGGTAAGGGTTTCCTGCTTGGCTTTGGTGTTCACCTGGGCCAGCTTGATAATCTGCCCTACTTCTACCTCCGTGGAATAGTACGGCAGGCTGTCTTTGGGCGTGCGGTTGAAATACTGGCGTACTTCCCGGGGGGTCACGGTTACTTTGCCCGCAATGGTTTCCTGCATTTTCTGCTGCACCAGCTGCTCCTTCACCTGAGGCCGCAGGTCGTCTTTGAGCTGCTTGAGCGACTTGTTATAGTATTCCTCCAGCTTTTTCTCCGAGCCGATCTGCTGGACGAAGTAGGCCATCCGGCGGTCCAGCTCCCCTTTCACCTGGGAATCTTCTACCACCACCGAGTCAGTTTCGGCCTTGGCCAGCATCAGCTTGTTGAGCACGATGCTTTGCAGAATCCGGCAGCGCAGATCAGGGGGCAGGGGCTTGCCCTCCGCCTGGGCCACCTGCTGGGCGTAGACGGCCTCCAGATCGGAGCTGAGCACGATCTGGTTGTCCACTTTCACGATGATAGCATCGACCACGGAACGACCCGCGGGCCGGCCAATACCGAGCTGGGCAACACTGGCGCTTACCGTGCCAGCTACTACCATTAGGGTCAGTAGCGCCACGCGAACTGACAAACGAACGAATTGAATCATGGAATCGAGAAGAGTAACATCCGGGGGCATCAGTAGGCCTTCCGGATCAATCGGCTGGAGAAACGCAGAAAGCCGCCCGTAAATTTCAACATAAATCCCTTCTCCGGCAAAAAAGCTGGAGCGAGGGTTATCCTATCTACCTGATAAACGCCCAGGGTCTGGTCTGGCGGTAGTATCCTGATTGTGCGGCCGCAGTTGTTGGCCGTCGCCCTCATGGAGCCGCGCGGGTAGCTCCGCGTTGCATGTAACGGCGGATAAAAGAAAAGCCCCGGTGGCACCGGAGCTTTTCTGCATTGCATTAGTCAGGGGGAAATCTACTTGGTCACCAGCTTATCTATTTCGGCCTGGTTCAACTTGACGGGATACTTGTCGCGCAGCTGCGTAATCCACTGCTTCTCCAGATAATTCTGATAGTCGGAAGTCGCCTGGCCCCGGGCATCTGCCAGCGTCTTTGGCCCGGCCGGCAGCACTTTATCGATGGTCACGGCATAGTAGCGGCCATCCTGCTGCACGGGGTAGGACCCCGGACCACGGTCCAGCAGGCCGTCCATTACTTTGTTGTCGCCTTTCACGAAGCTGCGCTGCGTGATCTGAATGGCCAGCGGGTTCTGCGCATTCAGGGTTTCTTCCAGCGCGGCCGGGTTCGTACCCGTCAGGGCCAGCTGGGCTGAGCCATCGGCGGCCGTCCGGGTCTTCGCCGCCGGGCTGAGCTGCCGGGCCGGTACGCCTTTGCTGGTCAGGTACAGCACTACGTTGCTGGCGCGCTTCTTCGCTACGGCCGCGCTTTCGCCCTTTTTAGCCCGGCCCGTAACCACGAGGTTCAGGGTGGTATCGGCCTGCAGCTGGCTGGCCAGGCGGTCGAGACTGCTCCAGGCGCCCTTGAGAATATCCGCCGTGCCGGGGCGAAAGGCTACGGTAGCGGGTACTCCGTTCTTCACCGGGTAGCGGCCATTCTTCATCTGAGCCTGAGCCTGAGCCAGGAGCCGGGCAGTAGCCGCGCTAACCACCGTGCCCTGTACCCGCGGACCCCACTGATACTTGCTCTGGTTCTCAGTAAAGAACTTCTGCAGGCCCACGGTGTCCTCAATGGCTTTGGACCACACCTTCTCATCCATCAGCTGAAACAGCAGAATACCGTCGCGATACTCTTTTACCAGCATCCGGTAGTCCTCGTACTTGGTTTCCAGGTTGGCCTTCTCGTATTCCGTCAGCTGCTGATCTACGTATTGGTCGTAGAGCTGCTGCATGGTATAGCGTGGTTCCGAGCCGGGACGGGCTTTCTGGTTCTGCTGTGCATAAGTCAGAAAGTCCTTCACCAGATAAGGCTTGTCCTTGATGGTGAATAGCAGTGAATTATCGCCCGTCGTTTTGCCGGCCTTGGCGGGGGCAGGCAAGGCGGTATACCTGAAACGGCCGTTTACCAGCGCCGTATCAGCTTTGGTAAACACATAATCCTTGCTGGCTTTGTTCTCGGTGAAGCTGTTTTCAGTGCGGATACGCTTCAGGAACGCGGACCGGTTCAGCTCGGAGCGGGAATCCTTGGATACCTTGCTTTTCAGCGACGGCTCCATATCCTCGAATTTAGCGACGGGCTGCTTTTCGATCAGCTTGATGATGTGCCAGCCGTAAGGCGTCGACACCGGTGCTGCCAGGTCGCCGGGGTTCTGGAGGCGGAAGGCACTTTCCTCAAAGCTGGGAATCATGCGGCCCGTACCGAAAGGAGGCAGCTCCCCCCCATTGGCGGCGGAGCCGGCATCTTCCGAAAACTGCGCGACCAGCTTCTCCCAGTTTTCCTGCCGCTTGAGCCGGGCATAGAGCTCATCAATCTTTTTCTTGGCGGTCACCGAGTCTGCCTTCGGCATACCCGGGGTGGCCCGGATCATGAGGTGGGCGACTTTGATTTCGCCCTGGGCCTGCCGCATGTCGTTGACCTTGATGAGGTGGTAGCCGAAGCGGGTGCGGACGGGCTGGGAAACCTCCCCAACTTTGGTTTTGTAAGCCGCTGACTCGAAGGGATACACCATCTGCATGGCGGTGAAGTAGCCCAGCTTGCCCCCGTTTTCGCGGGCCGAGGGATCTTCGGAGGTTTCGCTGGCCACTTTGCCGAAGTCTTCGCCCCCCGTTACCCGCTGCCGCAGGGCTACAATTTTCTGGTAGGCTACCAGCGTATCCTTAGGGTCGGCATCGGGGGTAATGCGGATCAGCACGTGAGAAGCATTTACCTCCTGGCCCATCCGGTCGTAGGCTTCCCGCACGAGCTGATCGGTTACGCTCTTCTCCGTGAGGTAAGGCTGGGCCAGCTGCTGCTTGTAGCCTTCCAGCTCCTGCCTGAAGGCCCGGGTGGTGTCGAGCCCCCGCTGTTCGGCTTCCAGCACCTTGAGCTTGAAGTTGGTGTAGAGGTCCAGGTATTCGCCAACGCTGGCTTTGGTCCCGTATTCCGGGGCCGTGCTGTTGTTTTTGCGGTATACGTAGGCAAATTCCGCCGCGGGCACGGCCGTCGTGCCGAGCGTTTCCACTACGGGCTGTGGGGCCGACGTCAGGGATTTGGTAGTCTGGCACCCGGCCAGCAATGCAACGGCAAGAGGGCCGGCGTACAGAATGCGTTTGTGCATACAGGGAATAAGAAACTACTAAAGCGAACTGTCAGCGCCGGCACGTCCGTAACCGGAGCGGCAGCTTGCTGCAATTTTACGGATTTTTTTTGGGCTGCTCCCTGCCGGTGGTCAACACGGCCGATACAAAAAAAAAGCACTTCGCGGCTGAAGTGCTTTTTCTGCGGCAAGACTGACCAGTCAGGCTATCTTCTTGTACAACCGACACACGTTGTGCGTTCCGGTGGTCGAGAATTCTACCCGATCCATGATGCGGTTGACCAGCGCCATGCCCACACCGCCTTTTTTGCCCGTGCGGATGTGTTCCTGCAGGTCCGGCTCCCGGTAGGTAGACGGGGCATACGATGAGGGGCTGTCATCCTCTATTTCGATGCCGAAAACCTGATTGTCGACGGTCACCCGCAAGTCCAGATGCTGCGCTTCGTCCTCCCCATTGGCATGGATGATCAGGTTGGCTACTACTTCATCTACGGCCAGCACAATTTGGTTGAGGTGCAAATCGGATAAGCTATAGGTTGCCAGATACGTGCTGACAAAGTCGCGCACTACCTTCAGATTACTGCGGCTACAACTGATCCGAATTGCGTTTTTCATTCCCCTCGCGTTATCCTTCGGCAGCTTAGATGGCGGTGGCTTCCGCCTCCGATGGCACAATGGTCATCAGGGCGTCCAGGCCCAGAATCTCAAAGACGTTGTGAACCTTCTCCTGCATGTTAAAGAAGACCAGCTTCACGTTGGCATCCTGAAACTGCTGCAGATGGGAAATAAAAACCCCTAAGCCCGCGGATGAAATATAGTTCAGGCGCTGGCAGTCGATGAGGACCTTCTGATACTTGAGCACGTCCGGTTGAGTAAGCTCCGTGTCGAGCAAAACCGAAGAGCTGGCATCCAGTTCGCCATCCAGGCTGAGGATTAGGGTGTTTTCGGTGGACTGTTGCGTTATTTTCATGCCTCCTCTGTACGTTAACTTAAGGGTTCGGGTTGGGCCGCTTTAAATTTGATGACCAGCAGCGTTTGGTCGTCGTGCATGGGCTGACCAAAACTGAACTCGTCGAGGTCGTTCAGGATCTGCTGTTTGATTTCGTCAGCCTCAAGGTAATAGTTGCGCTCCAGCATTTGCTTGAGTCGCTCCTCGCCATATTCTTCCTGATCTGCGCCCCGCGCTTCCACAATGCCATCGGTGTAGATGACCATGACGTCGCCGGGATTGTAGTCGTAAAACTGGTTCTTGATATGCTTCTCGTAGCCGTCGTTGCGGATAATGCCCAGGCCCAGGCCCGCCGTGCGGAAATAGGAAACCTCTTCTTTGATGGAATGATAGTAGAGCGTATGGCAGTGGCCGGCGCGGGCAAACACGAATCCCCCGTGCTCGTAGTCGACGATGTACAGCGCCGCGGTGATGAACGACGATTTTTCCAGGCAGTGCGTCAGGGCGCGGTTGGCCATGGCCATAAACTTGCTGGGCACCGGAAATTTCTCCCGCTCATCCTTGGCCAGGGGATTTTCCTGCATCAGGGCGTGGAAGATTCCCTTCATCTGGGCCATGTGGAAGGCGGCCGTGATGCCCTTCCCCGATACGTCGCCGATCAGGATGGCGAGCCGCTTACCGGGCAGGTGCAGAAAGTCGTAGAAGTCGCCGCCCACTTCCTTGGCGGCCCGGGCGTGGGAACCGATTTCAAACCAGTTGTCGATGGGTAGATTCTTAGGAATCAGGCTGTCCTGCACGGAGGAAGCGATTTTCAGCTCTTCCTGGACCCGCTCATTCTGCAGCGAACTGGCCAGCAGGTGCAGATTTTCGATGCTCAGCACCGTTTGGGTAGCGAACGTCTGCAGAATACCCAGGTTTTCGTGGTCAAAGCCCTGACGCTGCCCCTTCAACATATACAGGGAGCCATACTGTCGTTTGGCTGAGCGCATGGGCATCACAATTAAGGAGCCTAGCGGCAGGTTGAGGGCCTGAAAGCCGCTGCTGTTGGGAAGGTCGTTGTTGAGGTATTCAATCTGGCCCAGATCATAGTCGGCCAGCAAGGTGCGAATAGCGGCGATAGTGTCTTCCTCAATGTTGAAGGACTTACCATACAGCAGGCCGCGGGCTTCGTTGCGTACGTCCAGCCAGGCGGCATCGGCTTCTACGGTCTGCACGGCGGCGTCGAACAGCATGTCATATACTTCCTGCTCGGTCTGGCCCTTCTGAATGAGTTGGCTGAGCCGTTGCAGGCTCAGCATTTCCTCGCGCTTCTGCTCAAACAGACCGGCCGTCGGTAGATTGAATAAGGTGATGAGCAAGCCTATCAGCGCATAGAAAAAGGCGCTGAATACCAGCAGGAGCAAAAATCCGTGTTGAGCAGCAGGGGCTACCAGCCGAGCCTGCTGGGTGATGCGCAGAAAGTAAACTGCGAAAATGGTTATGCACAGCAGCAGCGCAATCTGCATGAGCACGGCTTCCCATTTCTGCCGCCGGTTCAGATACGCTATCCATTTCTGATGACTGCTCAGGTAAATGCCAAACAGGGCCAGCCCCCCCAGAATACCATAGGTTAGCCCTGCGGGCGGGGTCCAGTTCAGTAGTCGCAGCAACAGGGTAACGCCGAGCAGGACTTCGAACCAGTGCCAGTTACTGCGAATAGTGGGCGACGCCCGGAACAGTACCAAAGAGCGCCAGGTATAGTTGGCGTAGGCCAGAAAGCAGACGAACAAGCCCAGATTAATAGTATAAATCAGGGAGAAGAACGTCTGGTCAGTGGTGGGCGCCCGCAACTGGACCAGGCGCTCCGCTAGGTGGAGCCCAACGCAACCAGCCGCTACCAACCCCGGTCCCAAAAGTAACCGCCGAAGCAGTCCGATGAAATCGGTGCCCCGCAAAGGGTCCGGCAGCCCGCGCTGATAGAGGAAGGCCCCCACCACAAATGCAGTCTGGGCCACCAGCGTCACCCAGTCGGGGACGAGCCCGGCACGGTCGGTAGCAGAATGAAGCAGCGCACTGATGAGCAATGCCAGCCAGCTCAGCGCCGTGAGTGGCAGAACAGCAGGTTTCAGCTTCTGGAGAAAATGCATGAACAGAGTAGAGTACGGCAGTCAGCCCCGGCCGGAAAACCGGTCCGGAATCAGTCGGCTAAGATAGCGTCTGAATGCCGAATAAAGGATCAGGAGTTTCGAATAACCAGCCTGGCAAATGTAGGCAGCTGAAGATGAAGTCTATACCCCGGAAAGTAGTAGCGCAGGTAACGGAACGGGGAACAACCTATAGTCAGCGCCCCACGGCGAAACCGGCATTCCGGAAAAGCCAAAACCGGCCGTAACTCAAACCGCCCCACCGGGTGCGCACGGCGGGGCGGTTTGAGTTACTCTGGATCATCAGGCCCGACCAAAGCCGACTGGAGCGGCCGTCGGTCGGGCCCACAGGCTATGCTCCCCGGCGGATTACTCTACCGGCTGCTGTAGTTGGGCGACTCGCTGGTGATCTGGACGTCGTGGGGGTGACTTTCGCGCAAACCGGCGTTGGTGATGCGGACCATGCGGGCCTGCTGCAGCACCTCAATGGTAGCCGCCCCGCAGTAGCCCATGCCCGCGCGCAGGCCACCGGCCAGCTGATAGAGCACTTCCCCCGCGCCGCCCTTGAAGGGCACCCGGCCCACAATGCCCTCCGGCACCAGTTTCTTCACGTCATCCTCGGCATCCTGGAAGTAGCGGTCCTTGGAGCCTTCTTCCATGGCCTCTACCGAGCCCATCCCCCGGTACGACTTGAACTTGCGGCCCTCGTAGATAATAATGTCGCCGGGGGCTTCCTCGGTGCCGGCCAGCAACGAGCCGATCATGATGCTGGATGCTCCGGCGGCCAGGGCTTTCACCGCGTCGCCGCTGAACTTCACGCCGCCGTCGGCAATGAGTGGTACGCCGGTGCCTTGTAGTCCCCGGGCGGCTTCCATCACGGCCGAAAGCTGGGGCACGCCGATACCGGCGATGATGCGGGTGGTGCAGATGGAGCCGGGACCAACGCCCACTTTCACCGCGTCGGCCCCGGCATCGGCCAGGGCGCGGGCGCCTTCGGCAGTAGCTACGTTGCCGGCAATGACTTCAAGCCGGGGAAACTGCTTCTTGATGCTGCGTACGGCATCGAGTACGCCCTTGGAATGGCCGTGGGCGGTATCCACACTCACTACGTCTACGCCCGCCTCTACGAGAGCAGCCACCCGGTCGAGCAGGTCGGCGGTGACGCCCACGGCGGCTCCGACCCGGAGGCGGCCGAATTCATCTTTGGAAGCGTGCGGCGTGCGGCGGCGCTTGCGGATGTCTTTGTAGGTGATGAGCCCGGTGAGACGGCCGTCCTGGTCAATTACCGGCAGCTTCTCCACTTTATATTCCTGCAGGATGTCCTCGGCCCGGGCTAGATCGGTGCCGGTTTCGGTGGTTATAAGCTTGCCTTTGGTCATCACCTCCGATACGGGACGGGCCATATCTTTTTCGAAGCGCAGGTCCCGGTTGGTCAGAATGCCTTTGAGCTTACGCTGGGCGTCGATAATCGGAATACCACCAATCTTGTGCTTGCGCATCAGTTGCTTGGCGTCGCCGAGGGTGGCGTGCTCTTCCAGCGTGAACGGGTCGAGGATCATGCCGCTTTCCGACCGTTTCACCCGGCGCACCTGCTCGGCCTGCGCCTTGATGCTCATGTTTTTGTGAATGATGCCGAGGCCGCCTTCCTGGGCCATGGTAATAGCCAGCTCCGATTCCGTGACCGTATCCATGGCCGCCGAAACGAACGGCAGATTCAGGCGGATGTTTCGGGTGAGTTGGGCGCTGGTGTCGGCATCGCGGGGCAGAACCTCGGAGTATGCCGGCAGCAGCAGCACATCGTCGTAGGTGAGGGCCTCGAAGGCAATTTTGGGGAGGGCGTCGGCAGCCATGAGCAACAAGTTGTTAGGGGACACTTATTGCCGGGCAAAGCTACGACGAAAACTTGGGTGCAAGGGCGGGCCAGGGGTATCTATTTGTAAAAACGGGCTATTGGTAACCGCCGCGGGCGGTCTGCGCCCCGGGGATGGGCATTATCCCTGACCGCTCCAACAGTTCAGGCCCGTTCTGGTAAAGCAGGGTAAGCAAAAAAATAAACCTGCTTTGCCTTTCCGGAGTTGAAAGACCCTACCACTGACAAAGCTGACCGCCGGGGCCCAGCTTTTTCGTGTTCGTCTAACCCTGTTCGGGCCAGGCCTGAACCTTTCCACTTCTTATGACCACCAACTCTAAAAACTGGTTTATCACTGGCGTCAGCACTGGCTTTGGGGCTGCCCTGGCGGATCTGCTCCTCGAAAAAGGCGATAAAGTGGCCGCTACCTTCCGCCAGCAGGCGCAGGCCGATGCCTTCACCCAACAAGCCGGCGCCAATGGGCAGGGCTTCGTGTGTGAGGTTACCGACGAGCAGCAGGTAAAGCAGACGGTGCAGGCGGCCATCAAGGCCCTGGGCCATATCGACGTAGTCGTGAACAACGCGGGCTACGGCTCGTTGGGCAGCATTGAGGAAATCGACGCGGCCGAGGTGCTGCGCCAGTTCGATGTGAACGTGTTTGGGCCGCTGCACGTGCTGCGGGCCGTGCTGCCCCACCTGCGGGAGCGGAAAAGCGGCCACGTGCTCAACATCACCAGTATTGGGGGCCTGAAAACCTTCCCCGGCGTGGGCATTTACAATGCTTCCAAATTTGCGCTGGAAGCTATTGGCGAAAGTCTCGCCCAGCAGGTCGCGCCGCTCGGGATTAAAGTGACCAACATCGAGCCCAGCGGGTTCCGTACGGAGTGGGCCGGGGCTTCCGCGAACTTCGTCGATACCAGCATCGAGGATTACCGCGCTACGGTGGGCGAAAACCTCAAAGGCATCCAAAGCAACAGCGGCCGCCAGCCCGGCGACCCGGTGCGGGCGGCCCAAACCATGTACGACCTCGTGCGCCAGGAAAATCCGCCCCTGCATCTGCCCCTGGGCAAGGCTGCCGTGAAAGGAGCCCGGGAGAAATTCACGGGTTTGCTGCTTGAGCTGGAAGCCGTAGCCGAAACCGGCAACGCGGCTGATTTCCCGGAAGGAGAATAATCGGTCTGAAGGAACAGCTGAAAATCCCGCCCCGGAAGCACTGTTGCTTTCGGGACGGGATTTTTGGTTGCTCAAGCCACTGCGGCAAGCGGGTGGCAGGTGAAAAGTCCGTGGCCGCGTAGGCCGGGCATTCCGGCTCTGAAAACCTGATTCAGCATCCTAAGCCAAAAAATATACGGCTCAGTACTGCGTCGGATTTAGTGTGGGCGGCCGTAAATCGGGGTTGAAGGTGAGGCTAAGCTGAGCAATGTGCCGCTGCCGGGCCTGGTTGGCGGTCGGGGATAGTAAATTCAGATAGCCGGCTTCCAGAGCCGTGGCTTTGGTGAACTGGTAGCCCACCGCTATTGCGGCCCGGTTCTGATCAAAAATGCCACCGATCAGATTACGCCCGAAGTTGAAGAGCAGCTCATTAGCTGCCGCGATATAAGGTGTACCCGGTTCTATTGCTTTTCCCCGTAAAGGCAGGGTCAGCCGCATTTGGTAGCGGAACCGATTCAGATACACCGGCTCTTCTTCCCCCGGGCGTGTCAGCCGCCGCTGTTCCAGACGGTAACGGTGCTGCATGCGCACCAGCCCCTGGTCGTCTTGCAGTATTAATTGCTCGTAAAGTCGGTGCTCGGGGGCCTGAATAGCTGCCGGTGCTTCATCAGCGCTGTACAGATCGACGTAGGAGTAACCTGCCGTGAGCACCACCTGAGGATTGGCAGTGTAGTTGACCCCCACGCGCACCTGGTTCTGCCGCAAGGTAGCGGCGCTGCGGGCCCGCCGAATCTGGGCATCGGCATGCAACCCCCATTTTCCGGTCAGCTGCGCATCAGTAGAGTACAGGAGCCACACATTTTCCACCGGCAATCTGTCCCTGTGGTCCAGCCCCTGTTGTGCCCGCACCCCCGCTGGAGTCAGCAGCAAGCTGACAAAGCAGCCAAGCAGGGAAAGAGAGAAAGGAGTAGCCGTGCACATACTCAATGTTACGGAATCATTACCAGTGTTATTTAATTGTTACCTGGTTTATTTTGGTGGTGCAGAATGGGTTACCCGGGGTCGAATAGCTTTGTGCGAAGCCGCCCGGTCCGAAAAGAGCTTTGGTGCCATGAATAGCTTTACCGGCTACCGCCGCGGCTTGATGCCTCGCGTAGGCACCGCGTCCAGCGGATTATCGGGCCAGAAGTGTTTGGGGTAACGGCCACGCAGATCCTTGCGCACGGCGAAGTAGCCCGTGGTCCAGAAGCTGCGTAAATCGCGGGTCACCTGCACCGGGCGGCGGGCGGGCGAAAGCAGATGAACGGTGAGTGGAACCCGGCCCCCGGCCACATGGGGCGTATCCAGCAGGCCAAACACTTCCTGGAGGCGCACCGCCAGCACGGGCGCAGCCGGGTTGCTGTAGTCAAGCGTAATGCGGGAGCCACTGGGAACTTCCAGCTGAGTTGGAGCCAGCCGTTCGAGCTCCTGGCGCTGGGACCAGCCGCCGGGCAGCCAGTTAAGCAACGCTTCGCCCAGATCCACCCGATTCACTTCGGCCAAGGTGCGTACGCTGTCCAGGTAGGGGCCCAGCCACGCCGGCAGCTGGTGGCAGAGTGCTTCATCAGCGACATCGGGCCAGGCCATGGGCTCCAGCTGATGCAGAAAGGCCAGTCGCTCGCGCACGTGCTGGGCCTCCGCGGTCCAGGCCAACCGGCTGATACCAGCCGTCTGCAATCCTTCCAGCAGGGCCGCGGCTATTGCTGCCGGCGCGGGCTGAGCCAGCGCGGTATCCGATAGGGTAAGGGCATTCAGGCGGCGCAGGCGGCGGGCGGTTACCCGGCCATTGGCCGCATCCCAACGGACTTCTTCCCGGGTTTCGATGAGGTCGGCAAAATACTTTTCCAGCTCGGCCAGCTCCACGGGGGCAGCCAGCCCGGCCCGGGGAGTGGTGGCCGGACCATCGAGATGGGCCACGGCAAAGAAGATATCATCCTTACTGAAGTACTCCGCCGGTAGCGTCGCCCGCTGACCCGTGACGAGCCGCACCCGTTCCGGCGTTTCCCGCTGAGCCAGGCGGTCGGGGTAGGCCAGGGCGGCCAGGATGCCCGCTGCATCGGCTTCCAAGGGAGTATCGCGGACGCCGGCGCGGTTGCGCAGCACAGCCGCGGCTTCGCGTACCCGCCGTACGGCGCCGGCATCGGGCAAAAGGCCCGGAAAAGGTGCCCGGCCCGTAGCCAGGGCTTCCAGCCGCAGCCGCAGATCGGGCGGCGCCGGCGTACCGTCGGCGGCGCGCAGGATGTCGCGCTCAGTGAGCAGGGCCGCCAGGGCGCAGGCGGTAGCGCCGTGGCCGATTTCCCGCCCCCGGATTACCAGATGGCCCAGGCGGGGCACCAGGCCCAGCCCCGCCATAGCCCGGCCGTGCGGGGTGGGGTGACCGGAGGGAGTGATGGCGCCCAGGCGTACCAGCAGGTCGCGGGCCTGGGTCAGGGCGACGGAAGGGGGAGCGTCGAGCCAACGCAGGGTGGCCGGATCGGGCGTACCCCAGAGGGCCAGCTCGAGGGCCAGCCCACTCAGATCCGCCGTCAGAATTTCGGGGGGCAGATGAGCCGGGCGCAGGGTGTGCTCGGCTGCGGTCCAGAGCCGGTAGCAGGTGCCGGGACCCAGGCGGCCGGCCCGGCCCCGGCGCTGGTCCGCCGCCGCCTGACTGACGGGCACCGTAGCCAGCGTGGTCAGGCCGGTGCGGGGCTCAAACTGCGGCACGCGGGCATAGCCGCCATCTATCACGACCTGAACCCCCTCAATGGTTAAGCTGGTTTCGGCGATGCTGGTAGCTAACACCACTTTGCGCCGGCCGGTCGGCGCGGGACGCAGGGCGGCATCCTGCTGCTCGGCCGGCAGCTCGCCGTGCAGCACGTGTAGGTCAACCGTATCGGGCAGCACGCCGGTCAGCTTTTCGGCCGTCCGGCGCTGGTCGCCCAAACCCGGCAGAAATACGAGCAGGTCGCCGGTGGCGTGGGTGCTCAGGCTTTCGCGGATGAGGGCGGGCGTGAGGGTTGCCAGTCGGTCGTTGGGGCGGTTGCCGGCGGCGGCCACGCGGGCCGGGGAAAGGTAGTGGGTGGTTACGGCGTGCTGCAACCCGGCACTGCGCACGACGGGAGCCCCGAGCCAGGCGCCCAGTCGCTCAGCCTCCAGCGTGGCGCTCATAATCAGCAGGCGCAGATCGGGACGGAGTACGGCCTGGGCATTGAGGGCCAGGGCCAGCCCCAGGTCGGCTTGCAGGCTCCGCTCGTGAAATTCATCGAACAGCACGGCCGCTACGCCTTCCAGCGCCGGGTCGTCCTGCAGCATGCGCGTCAGAATGACCTCGGTGGCGACTTCAATGCGGGTGTGCGCGGAAATCCGGCTTTCCAGGCGTACCCGGTAGCCTACGGTCTGGCCTACCGGCTCGCCCAGAATGCTGGACATCCGCGCCGCCGCGGCCCGGGCCGCCAGCCGCCGCGGCTCCAGCACAATAATGCGGCCCGTGGGCGGCATCCAGGAAGCTTCCAGCAGGGCCAGGGGCACTATCGTGGTCTTGCCGGCGCCGGGCGGGGCCTGCAAAACCGCGCAGGTAGCGGTGTCGAGCGTGGCGAGCAGCTCGGGCAGCGCGGCGCAGATGGGAAGGTCGGGGAGGCGCAAGAGGAGTGGGTATGGCGGTTAACGATCAACGGGCAGAAGTCGGTAGCCGCGGGCGGGACTGCCAGCCCATACGGCCAGACGATCTTTTGCCAGGCCTCAATACACCGCTACCGTCGGATCGACGCGCACGGACCAGGCGTGGATGCCGCCGCGCAGGTTGAGCAGATTGGTCAGGCCGTGCCGGTGCTGGAGGTAAGCCAGGGCCTGGGCCGAGCGCACCCCGTGGTGGCAGATGAGCACCACGGGGTGGTCGGTAGCCAGCTCAGCTACCTGGCCCGGAATGTCGCCCAGGGGAATCAGGCGGCTGCCTTCGATGCGGCAGTAAGCGTATTCTTCGGGCTCCCGCACGTCAATCAATTGCAGTATTTCGCCGCCCTGGAGGCGGGCGTGCAGGTCTTCGGGCGTGAGGTCGGGGAGCATAAGCGGGAAACGAAATTGCGGGGGCACGGGTAAAATTAGCCACTGACTGGTTAGCTTTGGCTGAATCTGGCGGTGGTCGTCAGATTATTCCGGTTCGCGGCCTACCCATCTCTTGCTTTTGCTGACTTCCCTTTACGAGTTCTGGACTTCCGCCGCGGGCAACACCCCGCTGGAATGGGTGGCCGTCGTCACCGGCTTTGCCTGCGTGTGGCTGGCGGCCCGCGAATCGCTCTGGAACTTTCCGGTGGCCATCGTCAGCTGCGGGCTCTATATCAGTGTGTATCACAGCGCCCAGTTGTATTCCGACCGCAATCTGCAGGGGGTATTCATTGCCCTGAGCCTGTAC
The DNA here is from genome assembly GCF_039539565.1 of Hymenobacter fastidiosus. Classification (NCBI taxonomy): domain Bacteria; kingdom Pseudomonadati; phylum Bacteroidota; class Cytophagia; order Cytophagales; family Hymenobacteraceae; genus Hymenobacter; species Hymenobacter fastidiosus. Next base: position 21,727 of record NZ_BAABDJ010000029.1, read on the forward strand.
GGCTGGTACGAGTGGCTGTACGGTGGCACCCGCCGGTCGGCGCTGGTCGTAACCCGCACCCGGCCCGGCGAATGGGTGGGGATAGGGGTGGGCATCGTCGCATTCACCACCCTGTCGGGCTATTACCTGGGGCATTACACCGATGCGGCTCTGCCCTACTGGGACAGCTTCACTACGGCTGGGAGTCTGGCGGCGCAGTATCTGCTGGTGCGCAAGCGCCTCGAAAACTGGCTGCTCTGGATTCTGGTCGACATTATTTACGTGCCTATTCTGTGGTATAAGGAGCTGTATCCGACCAGCGGTCTGTATGCCGTATACCTCATTCTGGCCGGGTATGGCTACGTGGAATGGCGCCGCGCCGCCCGCGCCGCCGCTGCCCCCGCAATTCCGGCTGCCTGATGCTGCGCGTAGCCCTCACCGGCCCCGAATCGACGGGCAAAACTACCCTGAGCCGGTTGCTGGCCGAACAGTACCAGACCACCTGGGCGCCCGAATATGCCCGGGCCTACCTCGAAGCCCGCGGCCCAAACTACGGGCTGGCCGACCTGGAAACCATTGCGCAGGGCCAGCTGGCCGCCGAAGAAGCCGCCGCCGCGCAGGCCCACCGGGTGGTTTTCTACGATACGGACCTGCTAGTCATTAAAATCTGGTCAGAACACGCGTTTGGCCATTGTCCGGAGTGGATCCTGCGGCGCATCGAGCAGCGGCGCTACGACTTAGTGCTCCTGCTCGACGTAGACCTGCCCTGGGAGCCTGATCCTCTGCGCGAGCATCCCACTCACCGCCAGCATTTCTACAACCTCTACCACACCGAGCTGAGCAGTCAGGTTTCCAACTTCGCCGAAATCAGCGGTCCGCCCGCCCGGCGCTTCGAGCAGGCCTGCTATCTGGTCGATGAGCTGCTGGCCGGCGAAAATCGCGCGGGGCCGGCCACGTCCCGCTAACTGTTTGGGGTCGCCGGGGCTCAGTAAGCCAGTCCTTGGTTGGCGTTTTCCTGATCTACGTTCTGCCGCATGATTTATTTCCTCGAAAACGACCAGTGCCGCGTAGCCGTGCAAAGCTACGGGGCCGAGCTGAGCAGCTTTATCCGCCGGGATCTGCCGGAGCCGGGCGAGCTGGAATACCTGTGGCCGGCCGACCCGACGGTATGGGCCCGCCACGCGCCGGTACTGTTTCCTATCGTCGGCCGCCTCGCCAATGACACCTACCGGCATCAGGGCCGGGAATACCAGCTGCCCCAGCACGGCTTTGCCCGCGACCGGGAGTTTGCGCTTGTGCGCCAGTCCGCAACGGAGCTGGCTTTCGAGCTGCGGGCCGATGACGTCAGCCGGGCGGCGTACCCCTTCGAGTTCGTGCTGGTCATCAGCTACCGTTTACGCGGCCTGACGCTCACGGGGCAGTGGGAGGTGCATAATCCGGCGGCCGACGACGAGCTGCTGTTCAGCATTGGGGCGCACCCCGCCTTCCGCTGCCCGCTGCTGGCGGGAGAAAAGTTTGAGGATTACTCATTGCACTTCGACCACCCCGTAACCCTGGAGCGCCATCTGCTGCACGGTGGCCTGCTAACCGGCGCCACGGAGCGGGTGCTGAATCAACAAAACACGCTGCCGCTCACCTACGATCTTTTCGCCCAGGATGCGCTGGTGTTAAAGCACTTCGATTTCACCCGGATCAGCCTGCGCAGCCGCCATTCCGGGCGCGCCGTGCACATGCGCTTCGACGGCTTTCCCTATCTGGGCCTCTGGACGAAAGGGCCGGGCGCGCCTTTTGTCTGCATCGAACCCTGGCAGGGAATTGCCGGCTCCGTTGATGGACCTATGGAGCTGGCCGAAAAGGAAGGCATTCTGACGCTGGCCCCCGGCCGGCAGTTTTCGGCCGCTTACTCCATCACGATAGAGTAAGCCGGGGGCCTGCATCCCGGTAGCCCGGGCCCATAAGAAAGTTTCTGATCAGCCCCAGCTTATAGTAAGCGGCCCTTTCGCCCCGGCCTCCTGCTCGCGTCAGCCACGCCTGACGAGGAGGAAAGCCAGGGCGAAAGGGCCGCTGTGCGAGGAAGAAAAACTACAGCAGGATAGGGGTGCTGGGACGAATGGGCACCTTCGGCCGGTTGTAGTCGGGCTCCCAGTCGTTGACGGGGCGGGTGATGCCGGGCGGCAGGTCCAGGTCGGGCAGGCCGTCGTCGAGCGGTTCGCCGCCGTCGTCGTCACTGTCGGGAAAGGGGGGTTGCTGGTAGCGCCGCCGGGGCATTACCATAAAATAAGCGAGAATGCAGAAGACCACGAGGGCATAGACAAGGCTGATCATGGCGAGGGCAGTGAAAGACGACGGAAACCCAATGAGCCGGCGGGCGGTAGTGGAGTAACGGCCCGCAGGGGGGAGTTGTTTTGGCCTAAATCAACTTTTTGGGCCGCTACTGCTTTCCTAAGATAGTTGATTATCAGCCTAAAGTAAAGGTCGACGGATAAGCTGATTTGGAAGGGCAGACCATAGGCCCTAGTTTTGCCGCATAGTTTAGGGGTGTCCCACCATCGGCAACGATGCCGTGGGGCTGAGATCATACCCATTGAACCTGATCCGGGTAATGCCGGCGAAGGGAACAAACGATCCGCGAACGTGAAAACCTTTTGCGCCGACCCCTGGCGTAGGGCCCGTTCCACTTTTTCTTTTTTACCCGTTGAAAAATTTCCTGGTTTTGGGGGCGGCGCTGCTGGCGCTGCCCTACTCGTCGGCGTGGGCGCAAGGCCCCGTGTCCGGCACAGTTACGGATGCCCGCACGGGCCTGGTGCTGCCCGGCGCCACCGTGGTGCTCGATGGCACGGCCAGTGCCGCCACCGATGCCGCGGGCACTTTCTCTATCCCGGTTGTACCGGCCGGGGCCCACGAGCTGCGGGTTACCTTTCTGGGCTACGAGCCGCTGGTGCAGCCGGTGCGGGGGCAGCTGGCTGCGCAACGGCTGACCAGTCTGCTCCGGCCCGGTGGCGTGCTCACCGGTGAGGCGCTGGTCACGGCTTCCCGCGCCAACGACCGCACGGCCACGGCCTATACCAACGTCAGCAAGGAGCAGCTCCAGGCCCGCAACTTCGGCCAGGACCTGCCCTACCTGCTCGACCAGACGCCCTCGGTGGTGGTGACTTCCGATGCCGGGGCCGGCGTGGGCTACACCGACATCCGCATTCGGGGAACGAGCAACACGGGCATCAACATGACCATCAACGGGGTGCCGCTGAACGATGCGGAGTCGCACGGGTCGTTTCTGATCAATCTGCCCGATCTGGCTTCGTCCATCAACACCCTGCAGGTGCAGCGCGGCGTGGGTACCAGCCAGAACGGCGGCGCGGCCTTCGGGGCCAGCATCAACATCAGCACCCTGGAGAATCGCACGGAGGCATACGGGGAAACCCAGAACTCCGTCGGCTCCTTCAACACCTGGAAAAACAACGTCTCCTTCGGTACCGGGCTGCTGAACGGGCACTTCACCGTAGATGGCCGCCTGTCGCGCATCAGGTCGGAGGGCTACATGAACCGGGCGGCGTCGGACCTGAAGTCGTACTATTTTGCGGCCGGCTACCAGCATAAGCAGACGCTGCTGAAGTTCATCACCTTTTCGGGGCGGGAGAAAACCTACCAGGCCTGGAACGGCGTACCCGAACCCGCCCTGACCGGCGACCGGGCCCTGGCGCAGCGGTTTGCCGACAACTACGCCCTCAGCGACGGGGATGCCGAGCGGGTGCTGCGCGAAGGCCGGCGCTACAGCTACTACACCTACGACAACCAGACCGACAACTACCAGCAGAACCACTACCAGCTGCACCTCACCCAGGGTCTGGGTGCCGACTGGAACCTGGGCGCGGCCCTGCACCTGACCCGGGGCTTTGGCTACTACGAAAACTACCAGGCTGCTCAGGCCCTGGCCAAGTACGGCCTGGCCGACGTCATCGTCGGCGTCGATACCATCACGGCTACCAACCTCATCAATCGGAAGTGGCTGGACAACTATTTCTACGGCGGTACTTTTGCCCTGAACTACCAGCCCCGGGCCAACGACGCGTTTCAGGCGACGGTAGGCGGCGCCTGGAACCAGTTTGTCAACGACCACTACGGTGAGGTGATCTGGGCCCAGTATGCTTCCAACGGCCCGATCCGTCAGCGCTACTATTTCAACGACGCCCGCAAAACCGACTACCATGCCTACGCCCGCGCCACCTGGCAGGTAGCGCCCCGCCTGGGCGTGTACGCCGACGCGCAGGTGCGCCACATCACCTACAACCTCGACGGGCTGGAAGAAGGCCAGGTGGACGTGCGCACCCGGGCCCGCTACACTTTCTTCAACCCCAAAGCCGGCATTACCTTTTCGCCAACGGCCGGGCAGCAGCTCTACGCCAGCTATGCTGTGGGCCAGCGCGAGCCGGTCCGCGCCGACTTTACCGACCGCCCCGCCGGCCAGCCGCTGCCCCGGGCCGAGCGGCTCGACGACGTGGAAGTAGGCTACCGCTTCGCGCAGCCCGAATCTACGGTGCTGGGTCCGCATACGGCCCTGCGGCTGGAAGCCAACTATTTCTACATGCGCTACCGCAACCAGCTGGTGGCCACGGGCCAGCTCGACGCCGTGGGCACACCGCTGCGCACCAACGTGGGGCGCAGCTACCGCACCGGACTGGAGCTGACGGGCTCGGCTTCGGCCAACGACCAAGTAAGCCTGAGCAGCACACTGACCCTGAGCCGCAACCGCGTGCTGGACTACCGCCAGATCCTGTTCGACAGCGGCTTCGCCCCCATTATAGCCGCCGAGACCCGACCGTCCACCATTTCCTATTCGCCGGCGGTGGTGTCGGCGCACACGCTGGAAGGGCAGCCATTGAAGGGCCTGCGGGTGGCACTGCTCTACAAAACCGTGAGCCGGCAGTATTTGGATAACTCGGCCAGCGAGGACCGTCGCCTCAAGCCCTACCAGGTGCTGGACTTACGGCTGCGCTACACCATCCGGCCGGCTTGGGTGAAGGAAATCGAGCTGGGGCTACTGGTCAATAATATACTCAACCGCGAGTACGTGGCCAACGGCTACACCTACGGCAACCTCGACGCCGCCGGCCAGCAGCTGAACTACAACTTCTACTACCCCCAGGCCACCCGTAATTTTCTGGCGTCGGTGGGCGTGAAGTTCTGAACCACGGATTCGTCCGGATTTTTTGGATTGGTCGGATTTTGCGGACGGCGCGAATTTTGGGTCTTCCCGACAGAAACCTCGGAAAACAAAAGACAGAAAGGTTACCCACTCGGGTGGCCTTTCTGTCTTAATAATCGTCCACAAAATCCGACGAATCCGAAAAATCCGGACGAATCCGTGGTCAAATGATTAGCCGGACACCGCCCAGCTCCGATATCTGGTAGGGAAACCGGTCGCCGGGGGAGCCGATGAACATGAAGTTTTTCGGGATGCACCATTCAGTCGAGAGCTCCTCAATCAATGCCGGGCCGAAGTGGCCTTGCATGGTCACAAACTCGACTTCGATCTGCTCGTAGGCCCGGTCCAGCACGTTGATGTCGGTGAGCAGCTCGGGCGACACGGTTTCGCCTTCGTTGAGTAGCGTTACGATCTTGAGGCGGGTGGTAAACTCGTTTTCCACCACGTAGGCCATCACCTTGTTGAGGTTCGAGACATTGTCGCCCTTGGTGAAGAATACGAACTCCTGCTGATGCAGCTCCCGCAGCTTGCGCTTGACGAGCAGCCGGCCGAAGCGTGAAAACCGGGTATGCTCGGTAACCGAATTCACCGCCGCCAGCGTCAGGGTCAGAATGGAAGTACGGTTGAGCATCACGTACACCACCAGCATGGCCGGCAGGAAGTACTGCAGGAATACAATCAGGTAGTCGGGGTGCATCTTGATGTTGCCGTACAGCGCCAGCAGGATGCTCAGCAGCGCCACCGTCACGGTGAGAATACCGGCGTACACCGGCCGCGGCAGGTTCGGGCGCTTGCTTTTGAGCAGGAAGTTGCCCAGGGCAAAAAACGCCATAACCGCCAGAAACGAAATGGTATACACCCCCGCCAGCGGCCCCAGCTGCCCGCGGGTGATCAGCAGCACCGACACGCAGAGCAGGAAAAAGGTGATGAGAATGACGTAGTTGCTCTTAGCCTTGTTTTCCCGCAGGAAAAACTGGGGCAGGATCCGGTCCAGGGTCATGCGCTTCATCAGCCCGCTCACGCCCACGAAGGAAGTCAGCACCGCCCCGCTGAGCACGGCCACGGCATCCACCGAAATCAGGATGCCCAGCCACGGGCCGCCGGTGGTGGTGCCCAGGTAGGCCAGCAGGGTTTCGGTGTGCGGGCCTACTTCGGTCAGGGGCAGCGCGGCCACCACCAGAAAGGCAATGACGGGGTTGAAAAAGCTTACTACCACCCACATGTTGCGCAGGGTTTTGCCGAACACGCCCGGGGCCTGCTCCTCGACGAAGTTGGCCGAGCTTTCGAAGCCCGAGATGCCCAGCATGGCCGCGCTGAACCCCAGAAAAAGGGCCGTCAGCAGGCTACCGCCCGGCAGGGGCCGCGCAAAGTTTACCGACATCGTATCCAGGCTGTGGGTGGCCAGAAACCAGATCGTAGTCCCCACCAGCAGGGTGAGCGAAACCAGATGCACCAGAAAAATGCCCACCGCCACCTTCGCCGACTCCGAGATGCCCAGAATCGTGAGGGCCAGAAACAGCCCCAGCAGCCCCAGCGTGGCGCCGATGATGGGCAGCCCAGCCCAGAGTGTGTGCAGGTAGTGCATGGCCTCGGAAGCCGAAATAACCGCCGTGGCCATATACGACAGGATGGTGAGGCAGGCGGCCAGCGCGGCGTTGCGCTTGCTGGTGGTGTTCAGCAGCACGTTGTAGGCCCCGCCGTTGAGGGGCAGCGCCCCTACTACTTCCCCGTAGATGGAGCGGAACAAAAACAGCACCGCCCCCACCATCAGCAGGGCCACCCAGGCGTATTGCCCGGCGTAGGCAATGGCCAGGGCCGATACGTACAGGCACGATGATGAAATATCGTTGCCGCAGATAGCGGTGGCTTCCAGCTCGTTTAGTTTTTTTTCGTGGCTCATAGGTAGGAGGGCGGAGAATGACAAGGATTGCTGCCTGTACGCAGACAACAGTGGTTTTGAATATCGGAACAGCTAAAAATATGGTCTGAGCGGCCACCCGGCCGTCGGGACCCCGGGAGCCGCGGAGCCGGAAAATGCGCTGCCGCCGGCCCAAACCATCGGCGGCAGCTGCCTGTTCCGCAGGCGGAAACTCCTATCTTTGAGCCCGATTCCCCACCCAACAACTTCCTTATGTCATCCCAAGCTGACGTCCTCTCGCCCAAAGCTAAAGCAGCCAGTCACCACGGCTCCCTGAACGCGGCCGGCTTCACCGATTACTTCGACCTCGACGGCCTGCTCACTGAGGAGCACAAGCTTATCCGGCAGAGTATTCGTGACTTCGTGAAGAAGGAAATCAATCCGAACATTGAGAAGTGGGCCCAGGACGCGCACTTCCCCTCCGAAATCGTGCGCAAGTTCGGCGACGTGGGCGCTTTCGGCCCCACCATCCCCACCGAGTACGGCGGCGGCGGGCTCGACTACATCAGCTACGGCCTGATCATGCAGGAAATTGAGCGCGGCGACTCGGGTATGCGCTCCACGGCCTCGGTGCAGGGCTCGTTGGTGATGTTTCCGATCTACGCCTACGGCTCGGAGGAGCAGCGCCGGAAGTACCTGCCCAAGCTGGCCTCCGGCGAGTGGCTGGGCTGCTTCGGTCTCACCGAGCCCGACCACGGTTCGAATCCCGGCGGCATGACCACCAACATCAGGGACATGGGCGACTACTATCTGCTCAACGGGGCTAAGCTCTGGATCAGCAACTCGCCCGAGTGTCAGGTAGCCGTGGTGTGGGCCAAGGATGAGAATGGCCGCATCAAGGGCGTGCTGGTGGAGCGCGGCATGGAAGGCTTCACCACCCCCGAAATCCACAACAAGTGGAGCCTGCGCGCCAGCACTACCGGCGAGCTGGTATTTCAGGACGTGAAAATCCCCAAAGAAAACATCCTGCCCAACATCGACGGCCTGAAAGGTCCGCTCAGCTGCCTCGACTCGGCCCGCTTCGGCATTGCCTGGGGCGCTATCGGCGCGGCCATCGACTGCTACGAGTCGGCGCTGCAATACTCGCTGGAGCGCGAGCAGTTCGGCAAACCCATCGGCGGCTTCCAGCTCCAGCAGAAGAAGCTGGCCGAGATGCTCACCGAAATCACCAAGGCCCAGCTGCTGGTGTGGCGCCTTGGGGTGCTCAAAAATGAAGGTAAAGCCACTTCGGCCCAGATTTCAATGGCCAAGCGCAACTCGGTGGAAATTGCCCTGCACATTGCCCGCGAAGCCCGCCAGATTCACGGCGGCATGGGCATCACGGGCGAGTACCCCATCATGCGCCACATGATGAACCTCGAATCGGTGGTCACCTACGAGGGCACCCACGACATTCACCTGCTCATCACCGGCGCCGATATCACCGGCATTCAGGCGTTCAAGTAAGCCGCATTACGTATCTTCAAACGGCCGCTCTGCATACAGGGCGGCCGTTTTTGGGTTTTATGCTGCTGCGCTTATGTTTTCGTTCGAGTTTTTTTAATCCTCTGCTGCGGTTCATGGCGGTCTGCTACCCGCTGGGCTGGCTGGTCGTCTGTGCCATTTTCCTGACGCTGATCCGGTCAGCCAATGGCGTTAGCGTAAGAGTCGTCCGAACGGGGTAGCGGCGCGGCCGACTCTTACGCCAGGATGCGTCGCTACCTTGTTTCAGAGGTCTGAGAATTTAACTCAAACTGCTTCTGAGCAATGAAAATGACGGATGGTTTTCAGCGGTTGAGCCAGCCGGGTTTTATCCCAGCCCCGCAAACGAGTACTGCGCGTCGCTCCAGAAAACGTCCAGCGCCATCAGGCGGGGCTTGAAGAACGAAATCAGCGCCGGCCAGTCGTCGCGGCTGAATATATTTACCGGAGTCAGCTCCTGGAAAATGCGGCTCCGGGGCTGGCCGTGGGCATCCAGGGCGTCGGCTTCCCAGCGCCAGGGCTGGCCGGTGGTTTCGTGCAGCAGGGTTTTCAGCGCCTCAAACTGCTCGAAATACGTTGCCCGCACCGTGGCATCCGGGTGAGTCAGCTCGATGCTGATGGTGGCGTGGCGCACATCGGCGTGCAAGCGGAAGGACAGGTGCTTGACGCCGGTTTTGTAGTTGATCCAGTTGGTGGGCAGCCCTTCGGCGGAAGGCACGGGCGCCATGTACTGCCCAAAGGTGGTCCAGAAGGCCTGACGCAGCTGCGCGGTTTCGGCTTTGCTATACATATAAAGCAGAATGAATTTCGGGTTGGGAAAATACGGTTTCCGGCGCTGGGTAAGTTGGCGGCCTGACAGCGGCGGCGCCTGATTGGGAGTTCGGGCGCGGTAAGCTGCCTGCGGTCCTGTACATTGGCCCCATGAAACCTGCTCCCGCTCCGTCGGCCCCCGATCTGGTCCTCCTGGAATGCCTCGTGGCCGGCACCACCCACCGCGAAAATCTCCAACAGCACGAACCCGGCCTCTACCTCGGCCAGATATTGCGTCTGGTTCGTGAGGCCGACAGCAAGTACGACGACTGGGCCGTGAAAGTGCTGACCACCGAAGCTGAAGGGGACGTATGGCTGGGCTACTTACCCGACGTGCGCAACGAAACCAGCGCCCGCCTGCTTGACGCCGGCTATGAGCTCACGGCCCGCATCACCCACAAAGCCTGGGAGGACGACTGGCTGCAGCTCGAAATCGAAGTGCTGCTGCCCGGCGGCCGTGACTAAGCGCTTACCCGGCCCAGACGCTAGAGCGCGTCGGCCAGGGCCAGTACCTGCCGGCGGGCCGCCGCTATTTCGGGTGCGTCGGGGAAGGTTTGCTGCACCCATTGCGTAAAGCTGCTTACCATTTCGCCCACGGCCTGCCGGCTGCTGGCCGGCGCCGGGGTGGCTTGAGTGTCGGCCGGCGGCTGGGGTAAGGCTTCTTCCAGACCCAGCATGCTTAGTACGTCGCTTACAAACACCATTCCGCACACCTGCATAGCCTGGTAGAGCTGTACCAGTTCCGGCATGGTCAGAGTCAGGGCTTCTGCGGGCTGCAACTGGCCCAGGCGGGCAATTATCGGCTCCAGCGCCGTCGGTTGCAGCGCGCCTAACGCCACTACGGCCCGCATGAACGGCTGCTCACCCGCTTCTGGCAAGGAATGGACCAGCAGCAGGGCCAGCCGCATCATCTGCAATTGCGGGTCGGTGAAGCGGATGGTGGCTACCGTGGGCGCGGGCGGCGGGTTAGCGGCTACGTAGTGCGCAAACGCCGCTTCCACGCGCAGCCGGTGCAGCCCCACCAGTAGCGTGGGGGGCAGGTGCTGCTCCAGGGCGCCCAGAAACGTGCCGCTCAGTTCCAGACAATAGTTTTTTAGCGTGGCCAGCCGGGTATTATCAATGTTCATCTGCTGGCGCACGTAAGCCAGCACCGGCACCGCCAGGGACGTATCGAGCACCAGGCCGCCCACCAGGAGTAAATCGTAGAGTTGGCGCGGATTTTCTGCCAGCGCCTGCACCAGCCGGGCATGGCTGCTGATAGTGTTGAGCTGGGCTACCTGGGCCGCGGCGAGGCCGGTGAGGGCGGCTATCTGCCGGGGCAGCTCGTCGTGGGGGCGGCTCAGGAGCTCGGCGCAGGCCATGCCGTGCAGGGAAAGCGCGTGGGCCAGCTGGTCGTAGAAATCAACGGGCAGTGAGTGGAGCCAGGTGGCAAACGGAGCGGAAGCGGACATAAAGCGGCAGCGGATGAAGCCGCAAATTACGCACGCGCCAGCCAGTCGTTGGCCACCAGAAAGTCACTGACGCGGTGCTTTTGCTAATATGGTTAGATAAACGAGGCGTACAGGCCGGTCAGCCAGCTTTTTTTGCTAAAAATGGGAGGAATCAGCCCGCCGTTGTGTTACCTTTCAGCTACCAAACTCCCGCTCCACATCATGCGCGAAACTTATCTATCCGGGGACAACGGCCACATGGACGCCTCCGAAAAAGACTTTGATAAAGCCCTCCGCCCCCTGTCCTTTTCCGACTTCGCGGGGCAGGATAAGGTGGTCGATAACCTGCGCGTGTTCGTGGCCGCCGCCAGGCAGCGCGGTGAGGCGCTCGACCACGTGCTGCTGCACGGCCCGCCCGGCCTGGGCAAAACCACGCTCTCGCACATCATTGCCAACGAGCTGGAATCGGGTATTAAGATGACCAGCGGCCCGGTGCTCGACAAGCCTTCGGACCTGGCCGGCCTGCTCACCAACCTGGAGCCCAACGACGTGCTCTTCATCGACGAGATTCACCGCCTCAACCCGGTGGTGGAAGAGTACCTGTACTCGGCGATGGAGGACTACCGCATCGACATCATGCTCGATTCGGGCCCGAATGCGCGGTCGGTGCAGATTTCGCTGAGCCCGTTCACGCTCATCGGCGCTACTACCCGCTCGGGCATGCTCACCGCGCCGCTGCGGGCCCGCTTCGGCATCTCGGCCCGCCTCGAGTACTACGATTCTACGCTGCTGACCAGTATCGTGAAGCGCTCGGCCGAAATCCTGGGTACGCCCATTCACGCCGATGCCGCCTTCGAAATTGCCCGCCGCTCGCGCGGTACCCCCCGGATTGCCAATAACCTGCTGCGCCGTACCCGCGACTTTGCTCAGATCAAAGGCACCGGCACCATCACGGTCGATATTGCCCAGTTCGCCCTCAATGCCCTCGACGTGGACCACAACGGCCTCGACGACATGGACAAGCGCATCCTGAATACCATCATCGACAAGTTTAAGGGTGGTCCCGTGGGCATCAGCACCATTGCCACGGCCTGCGGCGAAGAAGCCGAAACCATTGAGGAAGTATACGAGCCCTTCCTGATTCAGGAAGGCTACCTTAAGCGCACCTCCCGGGGCCGCGAGGCCACCGAAGCCGCCTATAAGCACCTGGGCAAGCTCATGCCCCAGCACCTGCGCGGCAACACCACCGACTTATTCGGCGCAGAAGGGTAAGCTGGTTGTTGGTTATTCGTTTTTGGTTTTTGGACCTTTACAACACGAAGCGTGTCTGAACTTCTCAGGCACGCTTTGCTTTTATCCGGAAACAGAGAAGGAAAGTGTATTGACTAAAAACGAATAACCAAAAACCAAAAACCAGATGCTCCCTACCGCCCAATACACTGCTTTCATCAAACGCCGGGCTCTGGAGCTGGGCTTTATGTACTGTGGCATTTCGAAGGCGGAATTTTTGGAGGAGGAGGCCCCGCGCCTCGAAAACTGGCTCAACCGCAACATGCACGGCCAAATGGCCTACATGGCCAACCACTTCGATAAGCGACTCGATCCACGCCTGCTGGTAGACGGGGCCAAATCGGTGGTTTCCCTGCTGCTCAACTATTACCCGGCAGAAGAAGATCAGCAGCAAGACGCCGACACGCTCAAAATCAGCAAATATGCCTACGGTCGCGACTATCACTTCGTCATCAAAGACAAGCTCAAGACGCTGCTGCAGGATATTCAGCAGGAAATAGGGGAGGTAGGCGGCCGCTGCTTCGTCGATTCGGCCCCGGTGCTGGATAAGGCCTGGGCCAAAAAGAGTGGGCTGGGCTGGGTGGGTAAAAATGCCAACCTGATTACGCCCGGCACCGGCAGCTTTTACTTCATTGCCGAGCTTATCCTGGACCTGGAGCTGGACTACGACGGCCCCATCAAGGATTACTGCGGCACCTGCACCAAATGCCTGGATGCCTGCCCCACCGGGGCCATCACCGAGCCCTACGTGGTCGACGGCAGCAAGTGCATCAGCTATTTCACCATTGAGCTCAAGGACCAGATTCCGACGGAAATGGCCGGCAAGTTTGGTAACTGGGTATTTGGCTGCGACATCTGCCAGGATGTGTGTCCCTGGAACCGGTTCGCCAGGCCGCACAGTGAGGCTCAGTTCAAGCCCAACCCGCAGTTGCCCCACCTGAGTGCTACCGACTGGCAGGAAATTACCCACGAGCTGTTCTCGGAGCTGTTCCGGCAGTCGGCCGTGAAGCGCACGGGCTATGCGGGGCTAACGCGTAATATCCGGTTTGTAACGGAGTAGGCGAGAACGTCAGAAATGATCGGGAGCAGGCTAAGCCGCCTGGGCAAAAACGCGGTTCAGGATACGATGATACACTTTAGCAAATTGCTGATAGCACCACGTCTTGAGTTGCAGCAACTCAGTGGGTACCAGCATCCGAAATGCTTTGCGCAGCTCTTTTTCAAAGAGAATTTTGTCAAAGCTGACTTTAAGCAGGATGGTTTTCACGTATTCCAGCATCGGTCAAAAGTTTTAGAAGGGTTGGGTAGGAGGTAACAGAGCAGCAGACGAAGAGAGTATGGGAAGGCTTTACGAAAAGCCTCTAAGGGCTTAAGGGGTTTTTGGAGCGTTATTGAAAGATACAAGAATTAATCTTGATAGTGCAAGCTCAACCGGCATGATTCTGCCACTTGTACCAACAAAAAAGGAACGGCCTTAGCCGTTCCTTTGGGGTAGAGAAGCTGTTACGTTTGAGTTAATAAATGAACAGGTTAGCCAATTGGTTGGCTACGGTGGCCGTTACCGGCTCATCAAAAGCTTCCCCCAGACTGATGAGGGCCTGCGCTTTTGTCCCACTGACGATAGGAGTAGTATCGGCAGGAAACAGCCGTACGGGAGTACCGGGTATCGCCTGCACGGTCACGTCTTCGCCGGCGTAAACTGCTTCCGTAGCGCCCACTACAGTAATTGAATCGTCGCTTTTACTGATCCAGTTCCGGACGTTGGCACCCAGGGCCCGCCGCATGCCCCGGATGTGGGCCGCGTGGCGGGCTTCCACGGCATGAATTTGCAGCGCGGCCTGTAACAAGTCATTGTCGGCCATCAGAAACTCCACCTGCCCTTTATAGGCGCGTACTCCCGCGTCTTCGAGGAGCTGAGCAACTTTGAGGAAGGTGCCGAAGTTGGTAAAAACGTCCGCGAACAGTGCGGGCTTCGTCCCGTTTTTGCTGCCCGTAAAGTCAAAGTTGGGCTTAGCCGGTACGGTGGCACTGGAGCTTTGCAGCTGCTGTTGGAAAAAGGTCACGTGAGCCTGCTCGTGCCCCTGAATTTGCTGGATAACCGGTCGAGTACCGGCCGCGAAGATCAGCGTGCCGGCCTGGCCGGCGGCTAACGCCTGGCTATAAAACTCATTCTCCAGGTGCTCCAGCCGGAGCGCCAGGGTGAAGGCGTCGAGAATAGTCTGCGTGGTGCCGCCATAGGCTTTTTGGAGCACGGCCCCGAGCCCCAGAGGAACAGCAGTAGCCGCCGCCCGCCGGCTCAGTTTGCCGAGGCTGCTTAGTACGCTCCGGCGGGCACTTAGCCGTTGATAAGCTTCCGGGTCAACCTCAGCCAGAGTAGCAAATAATTTGAAGATGTTCATACGAAAAGAGACGTCGGCGGCAACCGGAATTAAGAGGTGGGAAGCTGGGAAGCGTCAACAGCAAATGGAAGAAACGGCGCGGCGGCGGCGAGTACTTCCCGGGGCGTCAGGGCAATATTGAACCCGGTAGAATCGCCGGCGGTAGCAATAATGGTAGCATCCGGAGTGGCCAGGGAATTGGGCTGGAGGGCATCCCGGATGAAGGCGGCATGCCGGGCTTCGACAGAAGCTATTTTGGCCAGCAATACCAGGTAAGCGCTGCTGGAAACCAGCTTGCCCACGCCATTGTAAGCCGCTACCCCCAGATCTTCGAATTTTTTGGCCGCCGTAAGTACGTTCAGGCGGGACGTAAAGGAAATGGAGCTGAAGTCGAAGACAAGGGTTGGAATAGCGTTATCGAGCAGCGCAAATTTGAAAAATTCCCGGTGAATAACCTCATGGTCGCGCAGGTCGGTTAGCGCCGCCAGCTCTCCGGGCAGCAGATCGGTCAGCTTCGCATCCAGTACCTTCTGATAAAAAGCGGCTTCGAGCTGCTCCAGCAGGTAAGCATAATTGAGCAGCCCAACATCACCGGCCGGCAAGGTCAATACATTCGGATTGGCTCCGGCCGGAGGGGTCGGATCGTCTTTGCCACACCCGGTCAGTACCAGTGCCGACGTAGCGGCCGTAGCTCCGGCTAGCTGAAAAAAAGAACGGCGGCGCATGCTGCGGGCCAGAAAAGAGGTTATCATAAGCAGACAATCACTGAGCAAGGCCGCGACAAGCCCGGCGCTAAATTTTACGAAGGTAACCTGTTATGGTGAGATGCTCTAAACCGGGCCTGAGGTTGCATGAAAAAGGCGTCCCTGTTTTGGGGACGCCTTTTTCAGAAACAAGAACGGGCGCTTTAGAAATTAGCGGTAGCGCGGGCAATAGCCGTTACCGTAGTGTTGTCGAGGCCTTCATCGAAGGCTGCGCTCACGTCAGCGGCAGAGTAAGTGGCTCCGAGAGCAGTAGTCAGGTTGGCGATGCCACCCTGAGCCAGGTTGCTCTCCGCCGGGAACGTAGCGGCCGGGTTGCCAGCACCGTATACTACGGCCGGAGCACCGTTAGCTTCCGCATTGTTGATCCAGGGGAAGATAGTGGTCTGGTTGCCGGCCGTAGCCCCACGCCGCATGTAGCGGATACGCGCCGCATGACGAGCTTCCACCGAATGGATCTGCAACGCTACCGTCAGCAGGTTCACCACCGTACCGCCTACCGTTGGGTTGAGGGTGCGGGGAATGTTGTTAGCCTGGCCTTTGTAAGCCCGTACGCCCGTGTCTTCCAGGGCCTGAGCCGTGGTGAGGAAGCCGTCGTAGGTAGCGAAAGCCCCCTTGAAGTCGAAGCCGTTGGCCGGCGCCGGGGCCGCTGCCGAGCCCAAAGCGGCGGTCAGCAGGTTTACGTGCGCCAGTTCGTGGGTCCGGATGGTCTCAATGGCCGCGCGGTCGACACCGGTCAGGACCGGCGTGAGCGTAGCGGCCTTCAGAGCCTGATCGTAGAAGCTGAACTCCAGCCGCTCAAGCAGCAGGGCATAGTTCAGAATATCATTTGGGTTGGTCAGCGTATTCTGGGCCATAGCCTTGTTGAAGGCGGAGCCAATGGCAATAGGAGCTGCGGCGAGGGCCATCTTCTTGCTGATGTCGCCGAGCATGCTCAGAGCACTACGGCGATGCGAAAGGCGGTCCATAAGTTCTGGATCCACCTTTTCCAGCTCGGAAATTATCTTGAACAGGTTCATATGAAGAGAAGTCAGAGGTGAGGGTGGTGGATTACTTACCGACGTTGTCGCCGTTGATTTTTTCCTTGATGAAGGCCTGAGCAGCCCCCAGAACGGTCGCTACCGACAGCGCCTGGTCGAGGCCCGAAGCATTTACTACATCACTGCCCGAGAAGCTGCCCGGCGTGATCAGGTCACGGATGTAAGCAGCGTGCCGGGCTTCCACCGATACAATTTTGCCGGCCAGCAGCAGATAAGTTGGGTTCTGGATCAGTTGTCCGGCGCCGTTGTAAGCGCCAACGCCCAAATCCTCGAAGGTTTTGGCGGTCGTCAGCACCGAGGTACGGTCGGAGAAGGTGACTTTGCTGAAATCCGGAGTCAGGCCCGGGATAATCATCGTGGGCGCGGCGGCCGTGATGGCCGCTTTGAAGAAGTCGCGGTGAATGGCCTCGTGCTTGGCAATGGCAGTCAGCGCGGCTCTCTCGTCGGCTGAGATATTAGCGTACGGGGTGGCGATAACCTGCGCGTAGAAGGCGGCTTCGAGCTGCTCCAGGGCGTAAGCGTAGTTCAGCACACCAACATCACCGCTACCCAGGCTCACGATACCGGGTTGGACGACGTCATCGTTTTCATCATCGCCGCAGCCTGACAACAGCAGAGCAGTAGCTCCGGCCGTAGCACCGGCATACATGAAGAAAGAGCGCCGTTTGATGGGTACGTATAGCGGCTTAGCGAATTCCGCTTCGTCCCCGCCGGAGTTGAGGAGTTTAGACATGAGATGGGGTGGTTAGGATGAAAAGAAAAAGCAAAATGCTTCCGAAACGGCTTGGATAAGACGTTTGTCAAGGTAAATCCAGAAGCGGAAGGGTATTTGAAAGCCATTTACGGCCGGCTCAGAAAAACGGATTGACAAGGCACCTTTTTTTTTGTATGCGGAATCGGGGATATAGAGCATGAGTGGTAGCGCCAAGCGGGGCTACGCGAACTGGACAGGCTTTTTGCGTAGTTTTGAAGCCTTCTTTAAAAAGCTTGAAATGTCCGTGCCGCAGTGTTTTTTAGGCTTCCTGCTTTTTTGGCTGACCACAATCGGGTCCCTACGCGCCCAGCCGGCCCCGGTAGCCGCCGACGTTGTGTTGGGGAGTGCAGCAGTTTCCATAACGGACTACTACACCATCAGCTTCCGGCTACGCGGGGCCCCCCTGGAGAAGTACTCCGCGTTTCCGGATCTGGAAGGGTTCAAGAAAAGTGGCAAGTCCAGTACGACCACAACCCGCGTTATAGGGGGGCAGACTTCCGTCGAGCTAACCATCACGCAGCGCTACGCCGCTTATGCCGAGGGCGACTACGTTATAAAGCCCTTCGTAATGACCATCAATGGGCTGCCGGTTCGCTCGGCCGGCGGCAGTGTGAAAATAGCGCCCCAGCCTGCCGCCGCCCCCGCCGCTCCTGGTCCCGTGCAGGGCTTGGGGCTGCTGGATCAGCTGTTTGGTAAGCCTAAGCCCCAGGAATATGTGGAGCTCCAGGACAACGCCTTTCTGGCCCTGGTCCCCGATAAAACCAGCGTGTTCGTGGGCGAAGGGGTCCATATCGGGGTATATTTCTATCTCACGCCCGCCGACCAGGGGCTGTTGAATTTCTACGATCTGACCCGCCAGTTGCCTGTCATACTCAAGCAGCTGCGCCAGTCTACGGTGTGGGAGGAGCCGTTTAATGACCAGGAGATTCTGCCCGAAACAGTAATGGCCGGCGGCAAGCAGTATCTGCGCTACCGCCTGTACGAGGCCGAGCTGTACCCCCTGAACGCGCAGCCGCTCACCTTTCCGGCCGTAGCCTTGCAGATGATCAAGTACCGGGTAGCCAAAAAGCCGGCGGAAGGGCTGGATAACCGGCTGGAAGGCTATAAAACTTACCTGAGCCAGCCCCGCGTCATCACCGTGAAGCCCCTGCCGCCGCACCCGTTGCGCGACCAGGTGCCCGTGGGCAACTACCGGCTACGCGAAACCATCGACCGGACTGCTTTTCGCACGGGCGAAGCGTTTCGCTACGGCTTGGTGGTGGAGGGGGAAGGTAATCTGGCCGCGCTGCCGGCCCCGGTGGTACCCGCCACTGCCGGGTTGGAAGTCTATGGCCCGGAGGTGGAGCAGAGCCTGACCCGGCAGGTGGGCCGGGTGGGCGGCAGCAAGCGGTTCAGCTACCGGCTGGTGGCCCGCCGGCCCGGCGTGGTACCGCTGGATACCCTGTTCTCCCTGGTGATATTCAATCCGGCCACCGTTCGCTACGATACGCTACGGGCGGAGCTGCACCCGGCGGTTGGCGGCTCAGCGCAACGGGTTTCCACCTTCGATTCATTACCAGACGATGCTTTTTACCGGGAGGTACTCAACAGTGCCGATAACACGCTGCGTCCGTTGGACGAATATGCGGACGTGCGCCGGTACGCCAACATTATCCTGGGGCTGCTGCTTACGGTGGCCGCTTTTAGCTGGTGGCGCAGCCGTAACTAGATAAAGGTCAGGGGCAGTGCCGGGGTAAAAGCGGCTGCCGGATGGGCGGGCAAGTAAACCAGGTACCGCCGGGGAGCTTCCCGGGGTGGCTGGTGGCGGAGATTTTCATGGAAACTGCGCTTTCTTTGTTGTGCAGGCTGGGTTCCTCCGTTGTGGTGCCCGAAGCATATTCACCATTTTCTGAAGTATCAAGTTGCTGGGCTGTCCATGAGTAATTCCTTCGGTTCCATATTTCGCATTACCACGTTTGGCGAGTCGCACGGCGTGGGTATAGGGGTGATTATTGACGGCTGCCCGGCGGGCGTGGCGCTGGCTGCCGATGAGATTCAGCAGGCCCTGGACCGGCGGCGCCCGGGCCAGTCGGACCTGACCACCCCGCGCAAGGAAGCCGATCAGGTGGAAGTGCTGTCCGGCTTATTTGGCGGCTACACCACCGGCACTCCCATCAGTCTGCTGATTCGCAACCAGGACCAGGCCAGCCACGACTACTCCCACATCGAGCACGCCTATCGCCCTTCGCACGCCGACTACACCTATGACCAGAAGTACGGCCGGCGCGACTACCGCGGCGGCGGGCGCAGCTCGGCCCGCGAAACGGCTGCACGCGTGGCTGCCGGGGCCGTGGCCGCCGCGCTGCTGCGTACGGTTGGCATCAGGGCCCAAAGCTACGTATCGCAGGTGGGGGCCGTGGCCGTGCCGGTGGGCTACGAGCAGCTCGATCTGAGCCTGATTGATACCAACCTGGTGCGCTGCCCCCACCCCGAAACGGCCGACCGCATGGCGGCGCTGATCCGCCAGACCCGCGACCGGCACGATACGGTGGGTGGCATCGTGACGGGCGTGGCCCTGGGGGTGCCGGTGGGGCTGGGCGAACCAGTATTCGATAAGCTGCACGCCGAACTGGGCAAAGCCATGCTGAGCATCAACGCCGTGAAGGGCTTCGAGTACGGCTCCGGCTTCGCCGGCACGCTGCTGTTTGGCTCGGAGCACAACGACGCCTTTTATACCGATGAGGCCGGGTTGGTGCGTACCCGCACCAACCATTCGGGCGGAATTCAGGGGGGCATCTCCAACGGGCAGGATATCTATTTCCGCGTGGCCTTCAAGCCCGTGGCCACCATTCTGCAACCCCAGGCCACCATCAACGACCAGGGCGAAGAAATTATGCTGGCCGGCAAAGGCCGCCACGACCCCTGCGTGCTGCCCCGGGCCGTGCCCATCGTTGATGCCATGACCAATCTGGTGCTGGCCGATATGCTGCTGCGGGCCCGGGCCAATAAGGTCTAGCGCAGGGGGCGGTCCGCGGCCGCTGTTGAATCCGGGGTTGGAGGCCGAAAGCGTAAACCAGCCGCTTCCTTATTCCTGATGTACCTTTGCAACATATAGCGCGTGGCACGGTTTCACCGCCGAACACGTTACCTTGTCGTCGGCGTTTCGCGCCGTTACCATTCGTCTCCAAGTCCTTCAAACATGGCTGATACCCTCACTGCTCCCGTTGGTCCGGTTTCCATTTACGCCGAAGCCAGCCCCAACCCCGAATCCATGAAGTTCGTGCTCAACTCGACGCTGCTCAGCGACGGGGTCAGCGTGGATTATCCGAACCTCGAAGCGGCCACCAACTCCCCGCTGGCCCAGGAGCTGTTCAACTTCGACTACGTGGGCCGCGTCTTCATTGCCGCCAACTTCGTCACCGTCACCAAAAACTCCGACCTCACCTGGACCCACCTCATTCCCGAGCTGCGCACCTTCCTGAAGTCGTATATCGAGGCCAACGGACCGATCTTCACCGTCGATCCGGCCGCTGAGCAGAAAGCTGCCCAGCAGGCTGCCGCCACCGGCGACGCCTCCGAGCAGGATCAGCAGATCAGCCAGAAGGTTATCGACCTGCTCGAGAATTACGTGCGTCCCGCCGTGGAGCAGGACGGCGGCAACATCACCTTCCGCTCGTACAAAGCCGGGGTGGTCACCGTGAATCTACAGGGCTCCTGCTCGGGCTGTCCTTCTGCCACCGTCACGCTTAAGTCGGGCATCGAAAACCTGCTCAAGCGCATGGTGCCGGAAGTAACGGAAGTAGTTGCCGAAGGCATTACGGTGTAAGCTTCCCCTTTTGAGAATGTAAAAGCCCTTCCGGATACTTATCCGGAAGGGCTTTTTTGTGCTTTCGGCAGCTCGTCGGCCGCCGCCGGTGGTACTCTGCACGGGGCCTGAGAAGCTGTTTGAGTTAGTTTTGTTGGATGCAAGCAGCCTCCATTTCAGCCGTTCGGAAACGGTATA